>DATDFH010000488.1:0-12641 GCA_036522715.1 Verrucomicrobiia bacterium | reverse complement strand
ACCGGGATCACCGCGACGATCGGCCCCCAGCCGAATGTGCCGACGAAGCCCAGCGTCGCCAGGCCGTCCATGAGGCCCTTGAGCGCGAGCGTCTTGTAGTTGCCGGAGAGTCCGTCCTGGAGCGAACCGATCAGCGCCATCGGACCGACGCAGAAGAGGAGCGTGCAGGAGACGAAACCTTCGCTGAAGCGATTCGCGCGGGCGTCGCCGGCCTGCGCCGAGGCGAAGCGTTCGCGGGCATACACGCCGAGGCGATTGAGCGCGCGTTGGAGACGGAGCAACCGGCCGGCGGCATTGCCGAGCACCAGCGCGAGCAGCATGATGCCGAATTGTTTCATCACCTGCGCGAACGTGCCGCCCAGCGCACTCCACGTCGTGCTCAACCCGGCATAGACGACGAGCACGCCGAGGATGACTTTGATCGCATTCTGGTGTGCGAGGCTGAAACGCCTGCCCACCGTCAGGCCCAGGACGCCGCCCGCAAGGATGGCCGAGCCGTTGATAATCGTTCCGATCACGGGCAGAGGTTCAAAGTTCGAGGTGCAAAGTTCAAGGTCCGAAGTCGCCTCTCGCCACGCGGAAAAATCTTAATTGCAATGCGGTGTGCGCTGCGGCTACTTTTCGCGCCCTCGGTCGGGGCGTAGCGTAGCCTGGTAGCGCGCTTGTTTCGGGTACAAGAGGTCGTGAGTTCGAATCTCACCGCCCCGACCATTTTTTCTCCGTGAGGATTTTGATCACCGGTGCGGAAACGTGAATCCCTACGGCTTGACCGCAGCCCGGACGATGTGCGACTCCGTTTGAACCGTGAGCGTTCTCCCATCGGGGCCGACGGTCGGGCTGAGGCTCACGCTGACGGCCTTGGAGCCGCCGAACTGAATCGACGGCTGGCCGCCGTTGGTGGTCGTGATCTTTGGTGCGGAAAGAAGGTCCACCCCGGGGACGGCGTTAAGCGCCGTGATGAGTTGATAGGTCGCCACGGTATCCAGGACGGCGTTTTGATCGGTCGCGCCATTCGCCGTGAGCCATTTCTCAAGGCCGCTTTGTGGAAACTGGGATTCAGGTACCTGCACAATCTTCAAGTCAAACGTCGTCTGATGCCCCCCGTCCGCCGCGCCCGCATCAATCGTCGGCGTCACAAGTACATAGCCCCGCTGGCCGTCGCCGAGATCCCATCCGCCGGTCACCAGCGTCTGGCCGGCGTCCAGATTCGCGTTGGCGGACGGCGCGAATGGCGCGGTGAGCGGTTCAGTGGCGCTCGCGGAATTCAACGCTTCGGAACCCAGCGGCGGGAAAGTGTTCGGGTTCGGCCCAGCCTGCGAGCCGCCAGGAACGGTGCTGATCGTCGCGGTGAAGGGCACGGCGTCGCCCGGTAGAATTGAAACAGTTGCGCTTCCCTGTGATCCACCGGCCGATGGCGCGCTTGTCTGGCCCGCGGCGGCAACGCCGTTGATCGTCGCCGTCGACGACGCGGTGGCACCCCGGGGGTTCGCCGCGACTGGACTCGCCGGCGATGGGGCAGGGGAGCTCGTAGCCCGCGACGCTTGGCCCTCGGCGCGCTCGGCACGCAGCCGCTGGAGTTCGGTGCTGTCCGCGCGCAGCCGCGCCAAGTCGTGCGGATCGATGGCGCGCGTCGAAAGCGTCGCGTTCTCCCGTCGCAAAGTTTTCACCTCTGCTACCGTGGCGCGCGTGTCGGCGAGTTCCCGCCGCAGCGAATCGTTCTCCGAACGAAGTTGCTTCATGGAGTCGTGCTGCCAGAGGAAGAAGCAGCCGGCGATCAGCGCGACGGCGAACACCCAGACGGATTTTGAAGCGAGCACGTGCATGAACTTCAGTTTGAACCTAACGCGTGCCCGGCAGACGAACAACCCGAATGCAGTTTTCTTTTGCCAACTCGTTCTCGTTCCAAAATCGCCGCGGGAAATGAGTGTCCTTTGAAGGCGACGCCGCACCAGCCACGTCACCCCTGAGTGCCAACGTCGTCGGTCTACTGTTTCTCCGTCTCCAACGCCGTGAGCTTTGCGCTCGCGGCGTTTGTGTCGAGGATGAGCGCACGGAAAGCCCAGCCCGCGCCTGGTTCGATGACCGTGATGTAATCCGTCGCTTCGCCCACGCTGCCTCCGTTCCTGTCGAAGAGATCAAACTTCACGCGCACCGAGAACTGTTGCTTGTCGGCGTCGTTGGTCACGGTTCCCACCACATACGCAAGGCTCCGGCCGGGGACGCGCTCGATTTCGTGACTGACGACTTTGAATTCGCCGGAGCGCTTGACCGCCTTGGTCGCCGCGACAGGTGGAGCAGGGGAGGGGGCCTTTGCGGCCGGCGGCGCTGCGGCAATAGCAGGCTTCTCGATCTTCTTCGCCACCTTGGGCCGGTCGGACCCCGGCAGTTTGAGTTTCCCCGCGCGATGCAGAAAAAAAGCACCGCCAGCCAGCGCCACGACCACAACGGCCGCAACCACGAACTTCCACGGAAATTGCGAACGCTCCTGGATTTCCGCGCCGCACGACGGACACGTGTCCGCCTTGACGCTCACCTCCAGCCCGCAGCCCGGGCATTCGATGAAGAATTTTTTTCCCGCTACCTCTGCAGGCGCCGCAGGGGCAGGCGCCTGCGATTTTTGCGGCGCGGTTCCCCCGGACGGTTTGAGCAGCGGAGGCACGGCAGCGGCGGGCGCGGGCTTGGCGGTGCGCAGGTTGTCCAGCAGCTTGGTCTCGACGCCGCAGTGCGGACAGGCAATCACCTGGCCCAGCGCGTCGGCGGGAAACTCAATGTGCCCGGCGCACGCCGTGCAGGCGCCCTTCGTAAATTGCGGTGCTTCCGGACTCATCTGTTTGTCGCTCGCTTCAAGTATTCCGCGCGCGTGGGGTGCCTGATTAAACGCCGATCCGCCGAGCCGGTTCAACAGGTCTTTTGCGCCCGCGTGAAGTTGGGTCTTGGACTGCCGGTGAATCGCGACATTCAACGGCACTTTCTCAAACGGAAAGCCTGCGGACGTTTCACCGGTGGAAACGCGCTTTCCTTCGCCGCCCTCTTCTGGTCTGCTTTACACGGTCATTTCAATGGCTCGGCCACCGCGAACAACACGAGTGTCATGAAGCATCCTCCGTCATCCATCAAAGCCGATGCGCCACGTCGCCGCGTCACTTCGCCTGCGGCGCTGGCCGCAGTGTTGGCGTTACTATGCTTGGACGCCACTGCCTCGGAGGGAACACTCGTCTCTTGGGGATCTAACGCGTTCGGTGCGCTAACGGGATGCCAGAGGGAAACTTTTCTGCCGTAGCTGCATCAGTTTATCACAATGTGGCAATCCGGCCTGACGGGACTCTCGCTTCTTGGGGAGCCGACACAGGAGGTGTCGTGAGCCGCACACCGTCCGGAACCTTTTCCGCCGTCGCTGCGGGTGGCGCGCACGGCGTGGCGATCCGCACGGATGGAACGCTCGCTTCGTGGGGATATGACGTGGATGGCGAAGTGAGCGGCACCCCAGCCGGAACCTTTTCCGCGGTCGCTGCTGGCGGCTATTATAGCGTGGCGATCCGCACCGACGGAACCCTAGCTTCATGGGGAAGCGATACTGGCGGCGCGGTGAGTCTCACACCGTCCGGAACCTTCATTGCCGTCTCTGCGGGAGTCATCCACAACGTGGCGATCCGCACCGACGGAACACTCGTTTCTTGGGGAGACGATGGGTACCACCAAGTGAGCACCACGCCGCGCCACCGGTGCTGATTGCGTTTCCGCGGCTTATATCAACAACGGATCGTATGACCCAGATGCCGGGGACATCGTCACTCTACGGCAGTCGCCCGCTGGTCCCTATCCGCTGGGCCAGACGAGCGTGATTCTGACTGCGACGGACAATCACGGCGCCTCCAACCAATGCACCGCGACGGTGACGGTGGTGGACAACACGCCGCCGGGCATCGGCGCGTGTCCGCCCGGCCAAACCGTGAATGCCACCTCGCGCGCAGGCGCTGTCGTCACGTTCGCAACGCCGATCGCAACGGACAACTGCTCAGTGGCCAGCATCAACTGCCTGCCCATTTCCGGCAGCATCTTCCCGATCGGCACCACGACGGTCACTTGCACGGCAATGGACGGGTCGGGCAACACAGCCACGTGCAGCTTTGCCGTGAAGGTCAGAAGTTCGACCGAGCAACTCACCGACCTGATTGCGCTGGTGCAAAGCCTGAGCATCGAAGCGGGAGTGAAGAACGCGCTGATCGTGAAGCTTCGCGCCGCCCTCGCCGCGCTCAACGCCAGCGACTCGCCCACCGATTGCGCGCGGCTGCAAGATTTCATCAATCTGGTCAACGCGCAGACGGGCAAAAAGCTGACCGCCGCCTCAAGCAACTGCGTGGCTTGGGCGGCGATGCGTATCCGCGCCGTGCTCGGCTGTTGAAGCCTTCGCGAGGTGGGGCGAAACTCCGTCGAGCCGTCGATCCAATCAATTCACCGGCGGCGTCCGACTTGGCTCGACGGAGTCTCGCCCCACCTCGCGCATTCACCAATGCACGTCGAACACCTTTCCTTTGAATGGCCAGTCTTCCAGGCGCTTCACGAGTCGCTGCCGCAACGGATTCTCCTGCATGTAGAGCCACTTCTCACTGTATTCCCGGCTGTCGCGCAGGCGGTGATGCCAGCCGCGCGATTGAAACCTCCACTCCGCCTGCCGATGCACGCGCCGGAAGTCGCGCTTCCAGAAAGTAATCCACTGTTCGATGGTGTAATTCAGGTCGCGCGGGGCGCAGAACAGGTGCAGGTGATCGGGCATCAGCACGTAATCGCCTACCAGCCACGCCTCGGCTCCCTGCCAGACTTGGTGGAGCAGCCGGTGATTGCTCTCGCTGGCCGGCCAGCGGGCGCAGTCCTCGGTCTTCACCGTGAGGAACACGATGGTTGGGCCAAGGGATTGGATGTGGACTCCGGGAGCGGGATTTCTGCGGGCGTGTGCCTCGTCAGGAAATGGCTCGCTCATGGGGGCGGAAAATTCCGTCGGACGGTCTGCGGATTCAAGCCCGAAGTGGTAGGTGGGGCGAGACTCCGTCGAGCCGAGGTAATGTGGCACCAACACGGCTCGACGGAGTCTCGCCCCACTTTCGCAAGCCCTTTCCATTTCGCGCAGACCCACGATGTCGAGGTGCGCCCGCGCGCGAAGGACACGTGACCGAATTTGAGACGCGCGTATGTTCCTCCTGTAATGTTTTTGTGCGAAATAGTTTCGCCAGTGGACCCGGATCACCAGACTTGCCGGCCTCGAATGGCGCGGCATGGGGCGTGCTAGGAACGTGTTCAAATGCCGGCAAATAGCGCCTCCGACGCAACTCGCAAAGATGCGAGCAGGTTGCACCCTGCGTGGGCGGCCCGAGACCAAAAATGGCTGAAAAAAAATCTTGCCAAACCCTTCAGGCCTAATATTCTTGCCCCATACAAATGACCCAAATTTCGACAGCCAACCATCAGGAGAAGTCTATCATGAGAATCGCCACCTCCCTGCTCGCGTGCTCCTTCGGCATCTTCGCCGCCGCGCAGCTTCAAGCCCAGACCAACGTCGTCAGCGACCCCGTCGGGTTTTACAAGGTCACGCTGACCGCCGGTGCGGGCAAGTTCATTCAGGCACCCCTTCACAAAATCCAGAGTTACCGCGGCATCGTGTCCGGAACCTCCGGCAACATTGTGAATCTGAACGGCAACCCCAGCTTCACCGCCAACGCGTTCAACAAGGCCACCATCCCCGGCGGCTCCGCGCAGTTCTATCAGTACATCTTGATCGTGCGTAATGATGCCTCCGCCACCCCGGGCATCGAAGGTGACTGGTGGTTCATTGAATCCAACACGACAACGAACATCACCCTCAACCCCTCGCACGGTGCGGTTTCAACCATCGGTGCAGGCGATCAGATTGAAGTTCGGAAGCTGACTTCCATTGCGGACCTGTTCGGCTATCCCACGTCCATTCTCAACCCCGACTCAACTGGAGATCAGGCAAAAGAGACGGCTGATGTTATTCGGTTTGTGAACGGAACCTCTTTTGGTGCGGCGGTAAGCTTCTACACTGGCGGGCCAACTGGTTATCTTTATTCAGGGGATTCGTCGGTAAGCGACGGTTCTGCGATTACGATTGGTCCGGACCAGCCGATCATCGTTTTCCGCAAGGCGGGCGGTGGGAATACGAATATCACTTCGCTAGGTCAGGTTCATATCAAGCGGCTCACGCACTATCTGGTTGCAGGCGGCAACTCGATCGGAAACCCGTTCCCTGTCAACGCGCCTCTCGGGCCGAGCGGACTTGAGCAATCCGGGTGGCAGACCGACACGACCGGAAATCAATCCAAAGATGAGACTGATGTGATTCGCGTGGTTAACGGGACAAGTTTTGGTGCGGCGATCAGTTTGCAGGCTACGAACGTCACTGGGTTTACCACCAATACCTGGTATGACGGTTCTACTCTGAGCGGCGATATTCCGCTTACTCCGGGTGCCGGTTACATCATGTTCCGCAAGACAGGTAGTCTCACTTGGCGGCAGAACGTTCCGTTTACGCCGTAAGATTCCTGTTGACGTCAGACCAACAGATTCGGTAAATCAGATGCGTAATCAAAAACCCAACCCAACCCAACATGAAGTTCAGTAAAAAACTCGCTGTCGTTCTCGCCACAGTGGCGGTGTCGTCGTTTCAAGTCGCTCGTGGTCAGGAAGGTTACACCACGGACATCCGGACGACAACGACACCGACATCAAGTATTCTCGCCACCCGGCTCTTCCAAAACGGGTTCGCGACATCGAACACGAACATTCCCTCTCCCATTGGAACCATCATGTGGTTCGTGGCAGACACCGGCTTTAATGGGATAAACACAAACTTTGCTACCTCAGGGAACGTCAACGCAACGGGTATTGGGCCTGGCGTCGGTATCCTTCAGGCGGATGATCGCCTGTTGTGGGTGGATAACGTCGATGGTGCGAAGCTCCAAGACAACCCGGGCCAACTTCAGCGCATTGGTGCGCCTGACATTAACGGTTTTCCAACGAACTTCTCGACGGTACCGATCTACGCGTATCTTTTTAACTTCACCAATGCCACCGGTCAGCTCCCCAACGGAAATACGAATGGCGCCGGTTTCACAAGTCCGCAGGCAAATAGCCACTTCGCCATCTTTAGTCTAGGCATTCGAACCCCAGATTTCGACGGTGGGTTTACGTCGACCACTTGGTTTATCAGCGCGAACATTTTCGCGGACCAGTACACTATCGTTGCGGTTCCCGAGCCGTCCACGATGGCGCTGCTGGGTGTGAGCGTGCTAGGCATGTTCACCTACCGCCGGTTCCGAAAGTAAGTTTCTCCCTTCCCACGAAAGGCCAGCCTCGCGGCTGGCCTTTCTGCTTTCTCGATCCGGCCGTCGTGAATGCTCGTGCGCCTAGATTCTCCTATGCGCCGATTTGAGAAGGTCTCTGTCTTCCCTTGTCATTGAAGTGCGCCCTCTCTTGCCCGCTCTCACGTTTCCAAGTTCCAAATGCGCGCCGTCCATATACGCGGCCGGGAATTTTCTTTCCACCCAAGCGCACCGGAGTATCTTCACCGCTCTGCGCGCCGGGCAGCCGGTTGCCGCGCGCATCAATCGCAGGCACAGTTTCGGCGGTATTCATGGACGCAGCGCACATTAGAAATTTCAGCATCATCGCCCACATCGACCACGGGAAGACCACGCTTTCCGACCGGTTGCTGCATCGCACCGGTACCATCGCCACGCGCGACATGGAGGCGCAATTGCTCGACTCGATGGACCTGGAGCGCGAGCGCGGCATCACCATCAAGGCCCACCCGGTCACGATGCTTTACCGCGCGAAGAACGGCGAAACCTACGAGCTGAACCTGATCGACACGCCCGGCCACGTGGATTTTTCCTACGAAGTCTCGCGCAGCCTCGCCGCGTGCGAAGGGGCGTTGCTGATCATTGACGCCGCGCAAGGTGTCGAGGCGCAGACCGTCGCCAACGTCCACCTGGCGATGAAACAGAACCTGGAAATCATCCCGGTGATCAACAAGATCGACCTGCCGCACGCCGACGTTGCGCAGACCAAGAAGCAGCTTGAGGACATCATCGCCATCCCGGCCGAACTGGCGATTCTTGCCAGCGCGAAGGAAGGCATCGGGATCGAGGAGATCCTTGAGGCGATCGTGGAGCGCATTCCGCCGCCCAAGCCAACGGGCGCGGCGAGCCTGCAGGCGCTGGCGTTCGATTCGTCCTTCGACACCTACAAGGGCGTGGTGACGCTGGTGCGGGTGTTCAACGGGGAATTGCGGCCGGGGATGCAGGTGAAGTTGCTGCACTCGGGCAAGAACGTCGAGGTCAAGGAAGTCGGCAGCTTCAATCCCAAGCCCTACGTGCGCGAGAAGCTGGAGCTGGGCGAAACCGGCTACTTCACTGCGAACATCAAAAGCCCGTCCGAGGTCAAGATGGGCGATACGATCACCGACGCGCGGCATCCGTCGGCAATCCTGCCGGGCTTCAAGGAAATCCACCCGATGGTCTTCAGCGGGATTTATCCGATCAACCCGGCGGATTACGAGCACCTGAAGGCGAACCTGGCGAAGTTGCAGTTGAACGATTCGGCGTTCGTGTTCCAGATGGAAAGCTCAGTGGCGCTGGGGTTCGGCTTCCGCTGCGGGTTCCTCGGGTTGTTGCACCTGGAGATCGTCCAGGAACGGCTCCGGCGCGAATACGACATGGACATCATCACCACGTATCCGAGCGTGGTGTACAAGGTGACGTTGACCGACGGAACGCAGAAGGAGATCGACAACCCGGCGTTTCTGCCGGACGTGACGTTTATCGGGAAGATTGACGAGCCGATGGTGAAGGCGTTCGTGATCTGCCCGAACGAAAACATTGGGGACATCATGGCGTTGCTGTCCGAGAAGCGCGGCAGTGCCGAGCACACCGAGACGCTCGACGCGCGCCGTGTGATGATCACCAGCCGGCTGCCATTGAACGAAATCCTGATCGACTTCCACGACCGGATCAAAAGCATGACCCGCGGCTACGGCTCGATGGATTACGAGGAGGACGGTTATCAGGAGTCGGACATGGTGAAGCTCGACATGCTCGTCAACGGCGAGGCGGTGGACGCCTTCTCGTGCATCGTCCACCGGTCCAAGGCGGAGAGCAGGGGACGCGTGCTGGCGGCGAAATTGAAGGAAGTCATCCCGAGGCAGCAGTTTGCCGTGGCCATCCAGGCGGCGATCGGCGGCAAGGTCGTCGCGCGGGAAACCGTCGGCGCGGTGCGCAAGGATGTCACCGCGAAATGCTACGGTGGCGACATCTCACGCAAACGGAAGCTACTGGAGAAGCAGAAGGAAGGAAAGAAACGCATGAAGGCCTTCGGGTCCGTGAACATTCCGCAGGAGGCGTTCATCGAGGTGTTGAAGGCTTGATATGGCTTTATATTGGCTGCGTTCGCGCACAGTCCGGCACGCGATTGAAATCTGCCGGCACGTCCACAAGATCGTCAACGCCCAGCGTGACCTGGTGCCCCCCAAGGGCATCGCAGAGGTCGAGGTGGCCATCGAAGCGATTCGCGTCGCAGTGCGGGCAGGGGAACCCAAGGCGAAAATCACCGAGCTGCTTTCGACCTTGGAGACTGTCGGCAATCGCTGGCTCAAATCGTATCCGCACGGCGCCTTGCGCGAGAACATCGAGGTCGTGCTAGTCGCGATCGCAGTCGCGCTGGCCATCCGCACTTTTTTTCTGCAGCCGTTCAAGATTCCAACCGGCTCGATGCAGCCGACGCTTTTTGGGATCACGCACGAGGACTACCGCGACCAGCCAGACGTGAAGTTTCCCGGCCCGCTCCAGCGATTCGCGGACTACTGGTTGCGCGGAATTTCCTATGTCCACATGGTTGCGCGCAGTGATGGCGAGCTGCGCGAGTTCAACGAGCCGCAAACCATCCTGCCGTTTGTGAAGCGCCAGCGCCTCGTGGTCGGCGACGAGTCTTACACGATCTGGTTTCCGCCGGAGGAATTGATCCGCCACTCGAACGTGCGACCGGGGCGCGTGATCCATCGCGGTGAAGACATCCTGAAGCTCAAAGTGATCACCGGCGACCATCTCTTCGTGGACCGCGTGACTTACAATTTCCGCCGACCCACACGCGGCGAGATCATCGTGTTTGAGACGGCGGGAATTCCCGAGCAGGAACGGATGCGTTACGGAATTCCCGGCGACCAATTCTATATCAAGCGCCTCGTCGGTCTGGGCGGCGAGACGCTCGGCATCGGCGATGATCGCCACGTCCGCGTCAATGGGCAGCGTCTGGACGTTTCGACGCCGCACTTCGACAACGTGTATTCGTTCAATCCGCGGGAACCTGCGCGTGACAGCCACTACTCAGGGCACGTGTTTTTCGGACGGCTTTCCAGCGAGTCGGATCGGTTCCAGGTCCGGTCAGACCATTACGTGGTAATGGGCGACAACACGATGAACAGCTTGGACTCACGAAGTTGGGGAGATTTCCCGCAGGAATCCGTGATCGGCAAATCGTTCTTCGTCTATTGGCCAATCCTCGGCAAGGACTCGGAGACTCAAAGCCGATTCGGCTGGGCGGTGCATTGATCTAGTTGCGGTGGCCACAAGAGGCGGAATAATAAAAATGCACAATGTGCGTTGTGTTTACTTAGCTTCGATGAGCTTCCGATGTCGCCCTCGCCTCTTTGAGTTCTCCTAACCGCTGAACGCGCGCCGATAGGTCCGCAGGTATTCCTCACGCGTGCGGTCCCAACTGTAATCCTGCCGCATTGCGTTCCGGCGATACCTCTTCAACGCTCCGGGTGTCGCGTAGAGCACCAGCGCCTTGCGGATGGCCTTGGCCAGCGCACGCGAGGTGTAGTCGCTGAACTTGATGCCGTCCGCGCCTTTCGGGTCGTCGAGCGCGTCGGTGACCGAATCGTCCAGACCGCCGGTGCGGCGGACAACCGGGATGGTCCCGTATATCTGGCTGTACATCTGGTTGAGGCCGCACGGCTCGAAGCGTGACGGCATCAGGAAGAAATCGCAGCCGGCCTCGATGCGGTGCGAGAGGCCGTTGTCGAAGCCGATCTTCGCCGCGACCTGCAGCGCGTTGCTTTTCGCCAGCGAACGGAATGCGTTTTCAAAAAACGGATCGCCGCTGCCAAGCAGCACGAACTGGAAACCGGCCGGCAACATTTCCTGGAGCGCCGCGAGCATGATATCGACGCCTTTCTGGTCCGCGAGCCGAGTGACGGTGCCGAAGAGCGGCGCCGCGGGCTGGGCGGGCAGGGCGAGTTCGCGTTGCAGATCTTGTTTCTCCAGTGCCTTGCCCGCCATCCGCGTCGCGCTGAAATGATGACGCAGATGCAGGTCGGTCGCGGGATTCCACTCCGTCGTATCAACCCCATTGAGGATTCCGACCAAGGCGTCCTGTCGGCGGCGCAGCGCGGGATCGAGTCCGCAGCCCAGTGCCTCGGTGAGGATTTCGCGGGCGTAACGCGGGCTGACCGTCGTGATCACATCGGAGTGCGCGATGGCGGCCTTGAGACAGTTGAGCGAGCCGTAAAACTCCGCGCCGTGCGGATTGAAGTAATCGGCGGGCAGGTTGGTCAGCTCAAACGTCTCCTTCGGAAAGATGCCTTGATACGCGAGATTGTGAATGGTCAGACACGATAGCGGCGCAGTCCCCCACCCTTCGCGCAGCCGCTGGTCCAGAATCAACATCGGCACCAGACCGGCTTGCCAATCGTGGGCGTGGACCAGTTCAGGCTGCCACGGGAGGAAGCGAGCCAGGTGCACCGCCGCCTTCGCGAAGAAAATAAATCGCGCCGCGTTGTCCGGGAAGTCGCGACCGCCGACCTGGTAAAGTCCGTCGCGGAAAAAGAAATCGCGATGGTCGATGAAGTAAATACGCAGGTTCTCCGAAACCTCGTGGATCATCACGCCGCCGCGAACGTGCGCTTCGCCGAGCGGCACTTCCATCTGCCAGTCGAATGGCTTGATGTCGGGAAATTTTTCCGGCAGCCCGCGATACAGCGGCGTGACGACGCCGACCTCGTGGCCGCCGGCGGCGAGCGACTTCGCCAATGCGCCCACCATGTCAGCCAGCCCGCCCGTTTTGGAGTACGGATGCAGTTCGCTGCTGACGAGCAGGATTCTCATGCGACCATGTTGTCCCGTGCTGGAGTCACACCTTCAATGATTCCGCTCCGACGTACGGACGCAGCGGCTCGGGAATTCTCACGCTGCCGTCGTCCTGTTGATGCGTCTCGATCAGCGCCACGAAAAGGCGCGCCAGCGCGGTGCCGCTACCGTTGAGCAGGTGCGGAAAGCGGTTCTCGCCCGTGGCGGTCTTGTAGCGCAGATTCATCCGGCGTGATTGAAACTCCTCGCAGTTCGAGCAGCTCGACACTTCGAGATACGTCCCCTGCCCCGGCGCCCACACTTCGATATCGTAGGTCAGCGCGCTGGCGAAGCCCATGTCGCCCGTGCACAACTGAAGCACGCGATAGTGCAGTCCGAGCAACTGCAGCACCTTCTCCGCGTTGGTGGTCATCTTCTCCAACTCCTCCGCGCTGTTCTCGGGCTTCACGACCTTGACCAACTCGACCTTGTCGAACTGGTGCACGC
>DATDFH010000487.1:0-4165 GCA_036522715.1 Verrucomicrobiia bacterium | reverse complement strand
TTCGTGTGGGAGAACAGCTCGCGCTCTGAGATCGTCACCCCCGGCTCGGGCCGCGTCGCCAGCCACAGCCTCGACGGCAAGCTGCTCTGGTCGTTGCGCGGCATGTCGAGCATCACCATTGCGACGCCCTACACCGACGGCAGCCTGCTCTTCGTCAGCTCCGGCTACGTGGGCGACAAGTCGCGCCCGCTCTACGCAATCCGGCCCGGCGCGAGCGGCGACATCTCGCTCAAGTCCAACGAGACCAGCAACGCGTTCATCGCCTGGAGCCATCCCACCGCCGCGCCCTACAATCCGAGCACGGTGGTCTATGACGGCCGCCTCTATGTTCTCCACGACCGTGGCCTGTTGAGTTGCTACGACGCAAAAACCGGCGCGATGCGCTACGACCGCGAGCGCCTGCCCAACGGTCTTGCGTTCACCTCCTCGCCGTGGGCCGCGGCCGGAAAGATTTTCTGCCTGAACGAAGACGGCGTGTGCTACGTCGTACGCGCCGGCGACAGGTTCGAGTTGCTCCACACCAACAAACTCGCCGACGACGACATGTGCATGGCCACGCCCGCGCTCGCCGGCGATCGTCTCCTCATCCGCACCGCGGCGCGGGTATATTGTTTCCGCAACAGCGGCGTACGGTGAGCGGAACCTGGAGAGGGTGGCCGAGAACATTCACGGCGCAGGCGAGACGATGACAGTGACGGATGGAGGTATTGCCGGCGTCCTTGCCACCGAAGCGATTCCGGCTTTCCGGAACGAAGGTTGATTTGAGCGACGCACGTTTCAGCCCAAGAACAACTAGAAACCAAAACAGCCAAAGACATAGGCCCCAACAAGTTCTTGAGTGCGGTGCGCCTGGTGATCGATGCCTACGACCCAAGCTCAGCAACCCGGCCCGCAATACGCTTGAATTGCAACCGGAGCGCGATTG
Source organism: Verrucomicrobiia bacterium (assembly GCA_036522715.1). Lineage (GTDB taxonomy): Bacteria > Verrucomicrobiota > Verrucomicrobiia > Limisphaerales > JACQFS01 > DATDFH01. Next base: position 3,240 of record DATDFH010000487.1, on the reverse strand, counting down.
CCGGGTTTGTGCCACGGCGAACAGGCGGGGCGCGGCAGGACGAGCGTGAGGAATTCCCTCGTGGAGAGATGCTGGCTTGATTGGCGGACTATTTCCTCGGCAGTTCCACTTTCGCCGGCTGTTGTTTTTCCCACGCGGCCATGAGCGCGGTGAGCTTCGCCTGCACGGCGGCGGCTTCGGGTTTGCCGTAGAGGTTGGTCTGTTCGTCCGGGTCGCGGGTGACGTTGAAAAGTTCCAGCCCACCGCCTTTACTGCGGCCCATTGGCACGATGAGTTTCCAGTCGCCCTGCCGCACCATTTTGTCCGCGAGATACGCATAGGCTGCCTCCGGTCCCGCGCCTTCGCCACGAACGAGAGGCACGAGCGATTTTGCCTGCACGCCGGCGGGCACCGGCAGGCCGGCGAGGTCGAGCAGCGTGGGCATCACCGTTGTGTTGTCGAGCACTGCGTCGCTCACCTTGCCGGCGGGGATCCGGCCGGGCGCGCGCAAGAGCAGCGGCACGCGCGCGGAGCTTTCATACATCACGCCTTTGAACATCCGGTTGCGCTCACCCAGCATGTTGCCGTGGTCGGCGGTGAAGACGACGATGGTGTTGTCGCGCATTCCCAGTTCGTCCAGCACGGCGAGCACGCGGCCCATGTGTTTGTCCACGAGCGTCACGGCGCCGTAGTAGTGCGCGGTGACTTCGCGGAGAATGTCGGGGTCGCCGATGGAAAGGCGGGCGCGTGAGCCGGGCCCTTCGTCCGTGGCGCGCTTGCGTTTGCCCTTTTCCTTCGCGGAGGCGCCTTCGCCTGCGGAAAGATCGCCAGACGCCTCGCCGCCAGGCTTGAAGGTCTTGGGCAGCGGCATGTCCTTGGCCGCATACATTTTGTCGAACGGCGCGGGGATGACGTATTCGCTGTGCGGTTTCAACATGCTCAAAAAGAAAAACCACGGCTTGTCCGCGCCCTTTTGCGCGCGCAGAAACTCGATGGCACGGTCGGCTTCCCATGCCTCGGGATACTTGTCCTCCGGCAATACGGACGTGCCGATTCGCAACGGCGTCTTGCCCGGCGCGAAGAGCGAACCCGGCACCGCAGCGGTGTTGGGGCTGCCGCTGACGAGTTGCTTGGACGCCCGGAGAAACGCCTGGTAAGCGGGGCCACCGCTGGGGTTGGTGCTTTCGGCGTGGTCGAACCAGTCGTCGAATCCCTGCAAATGCAACTTTCCGGCCATGCCGGTGGTGTAGCCGTGCGCCCGAAGAAGTTTCGGGAGCGCGACCTCGCCGGCGTTGAACGGCATGTTGTTCTGTGTGACCCCATGCACCTGCGGATAGCGGCCGGTGAACAGCGTCGCGCGCGACGGCGAGCACACCGGCGATGCAACGTAAGCGTGGGTGAAACGCACGCCTTCGCGTGCGAGCTTGTCGAAGCTCGGCGTCTTGACGATGGGATGCCCCGCGATGCCGAGGCAATCGTGACGGTATTCGTCGGCCATCAGGAAAAGAATGTTGGCGGGGCGTTTCGTTTCAGCGGTGGAGGCAGGGCCGTGGAGAACACAAAGGAGCGCCAAGCAAGTAAGGATTCGTTTCATTGGGTCACGGCGTTCTTCTTCTTCCCAGAGATGGGCTTGGCGGTCTCGTTCGGCTTGGGTTCCGGCATCGTAGCGAGAATGGCGGCGAAGCGGGCGCGCGCGGTCTTCACGTCGGAGTCGGTTGATTTTGTCACGTTCTTATAGGCGGTGCCGTCGCGGTTCTCGCCGCAGTCGAATAACTTCCCAGCTTTTCCGCCGGCAGGGATTTCGAGCAGCCAGCGCGGGTCGCGCAGCACGCGCCCATCCTCGTAGTGGGCATAAATCCAGTCGCGATGTTTGTTGGTCTCGCCGCGCAGCAAGGGCACGAGGCTTTTGCCGTCGAAGATTTTTTCCTTCGGCAGTTCTGCGCCGGCAAATTCGGCGAGCGTGGGCAGCAAGTCTGTCACGTCGCCGAGGGCGCGCGACACGACGCCACGCTTTATGCCGGGGCCGCGCGCAATGAACGGAACACGTGCGCCGAGTTCGCTGGCCTGGCCTTTGCCGTCGCCGCCAGTGCCGTTGTCGCCGACGAAAAGAACGATGGTGTTTTCATCGAGGCCATTCGTCTTGAGTGACGCGAGAAGTTTGCCCGTGAGATGATCGAGGTATTCGAGATTGGACTTCAAGCCCGCCGGCCAGCGTTTGCCGGGATGCTCCGGGTCGGGCGTCTCCACACGCGGCTGGTGCGTCAGGACGGAAGTGTAGTAGATGAAGAACGGTTTATCCCGGTGGTTGCGCGCATAGTTGATGACGTAGTCGTTGAAAAAATCGGGGCCGAAATCCTGCGGTCTCGTTGGAATGTATTTGCCGTTCTCCATCAGGCACGGCTGCCAGTAGCGCGAGGTGGCGTTGCGTTCACTGACCTTTTCCCCGTCGTTCTGATGCGCCGGATGCGTGATGCCGGGCGGCAGATTGTGGTCGTAGGCCCACATCAGATAGTCATCGAAACCCGCGTCGTGGATGAGCGTGGGCAGTGTGCCGGAGAGCTGCCACTTGCCGACGAGCGCGCTCGTGTAGCCGGCGGACTTGAGCAGCTTGGCGTGGGTGAAGTGGTTGGCGATGTCGTGCTGCGGCGAACTTTTTGCGGGCACCCAGGCCTTGTTGCTCATGCCGAGGTAGCCGGTGTGAAAGCCATACTGGCCGGTCATCAGCGCAACGCGCGTGGGCGTGCATTTGGGCATGACGTAGAACGTCTCCAGCCGCGTGCCTTCGGCGGCCATGCGGTCGAGGTTGGGCGTGCGATGTTCCTTGCTACCGTAGCAACTAAGCTCCTTCGCGCCGAGGTCGTCGGCGAGGATGAGAATGAGGTTGGGCTTCTTCGCGTCGGCGGCAAAGGAGTCGCTGCAAAGAGCACTGAGCAACCCAAAGAGAAGGACGATTCGTTTCATTGGTCGGCGGCTTTCGCTGGCTTCTTTTTCTTGGGCACTTTGGCTTTGCCGCCGACGGATTTGCTTTCAGCAGGCAGCCATTTCGCCAGGTCGGTTTTCAGCGCGGTTTGTTCGGGTTTGGCGGCGAGGTTCGTCCACTCGTGCGGATCGGCGTCGTGATCGTAGAGTTCCTCGCTGCCGTCGGCGTAGCGGATGTAACGCCAGCGTTCGGTGCGGACGGCGTGGTTGCCGGGCTTGAAGGTGCTGATCGCGGGCCGGTCCCAGGTGGACTTCGGATCGGCGAGCAGCGGCTTGATGCTC
>DATDFH010000486.1:0-2599 GCA_036522715.1 Verrucomicrobiia bacterium | reverse complement strand
GACCATCGCGATGCGGCGCACTTTATTTTCGAGCAACTCGGCGAGCGCCAGTTTCGCCTCGGGGCGCACGCGATCCTGCAAACCGATCCAACCGATGCACCGCCCGCCGCGCGCGACGAAGATCAGGCTGAAGCCGTCCGTTTCGTTGAGGTCAACCGACTTCAGAAAGTCGCCCGTGACGCCATTGTCCTTGAGCCATTGCGCACGGCCGACGAGCACGGGGGCGCCGTCCACGTCGGCCTTCACGCCGCGGCCCGCGGTTTCGGCGAAGTTCTGCGGCTCGACGAGCGGCACGCCCGCTTCGCCCGCGAGTTGTGCGAGTGCCTTGGCCGTGGGGTGGTTGCTGTATTTCTCGGCGGACGCGGTGGCGCGCAAAAGTTCCGCGGGCGTGACGCCTTCCGCCGGCGCGAGGCGGCTGACGACCAGCACGCCCTCGGTGAGCGTGCCGGTTTTGTCGAACACGAACGCGTTGATCTTGGCGGCGAGTTCGATGTCGCTGACGTTCTTGATCAGGATGCCGAGGCGCGCGGCGGCGGAGAGCGCGGCGACCATCGCGGTGGGCGTGGCGAGGATGAACGCGCATGGGCAGGCGACGACGAACACCGCGATCACGCGGCTGAGGTCCTGCGTGAACGCCCACACCAGCGCGCCGATGGCCAGCACCAGCGGCGTGTAATACCCCATGTATTGGTCCACGATGCGCATGATGGGCAGCTTGGTCTGTTGCGCGGCGAGGATCAGCGCGCGCACGCGGCCGAGCGTGGTGTCCTCGCCCGCGCGCGTGACGCGCACTTCGAGGACGCCGGTGAGATTTTGCGTGCCGGCGAAAACCTCGTCGCCGGGCTTCTTGTCGGCAGGGAGCGATTCGCCGGTGATGGTGGCCTGGTTGAGCGAACCCTGGCCGCTGGTGATCACGCCGTCGGCCGCGACGTTGTCGCCGGGGCGGATGCGGATGACATCGCCGACGCGGAGATCCTTGACGGCAACCTCCTCCTCGCCCTGCGCGGTGAGGCGGCGCGCCTTGCCGGGCGTGAGCTTGATGAGCAACTCAATCGAGCGCCGCGCGCCCTCGGCCGTGCGCGTCTCGATGATCTCGGCGAGCAACATGAAGAACGCCACGATGCCCGCCTCTTGGTAATGCCCCGACGCAAACGACGCGAGCACGGCGATGGCGACGAGTTCGTTCGTGCGGAGCAAACCGCGGCGAAGGTCTTGAATGGCGGTCCAGACAATCGGGTAGCCGAGAATGATTGCGCCGATCATCGCGCTGATGGCGGCGACAAGTTCCGCGCCCGACATCAAACGGCCGACGAGGAAGGAGTTGAGGATGAGCACGAGGCCGAGAACGGTCTGCGGCAGGCGCGCGGGCGTGGGAAGCGGCTCGGCGACCGGCAGCGACGGCGCCAGAGAGGATTGGTGAGACGAAACCAATGCGTCGGTGTTCATGCCTCGAAAAGGTCCTTCTTGAAAACTGGATAGCGATTACGCAGCCAGTCGATCGCGCTTACGAAGATCATTCCGAAAGCGGCGCTGACAACTGGAGTCAGAACTAGGGGCAGCCACTCCGGGCAGGCTACATCTATGCCTCGTCGAAGCTCGGAATGAAGAATGGCGAACTGAGGTTGGAGGATCAGAAACAGTTTGGTCATCGCTTCATCCCACGCCTCTGCTTGCAACCGCTGTTCGAGTCCGCCGGAGAAACCCTGCATTTCGAGACACAATGCGAGGAAGCCAGAGACGACTAGGTGCGCGAATCCAGCGACGATGATTCGTTCCCGTTGTTTGCGGCTCATGTGTTTGTTCGCTTTACGCTATTTCGTCGCCGCCTCTTGCGCCTTCGGCCTTTGCGGCTCGCGGTTCAATTGGATTCGCAACTCACGCGGCTGGCCGTCGGCGCGGACGGGGAGGAAGAATTTGTCCTGCGCGTTGGTCAGCACGCGCTGCATCGTCTCGGTGAGCAGGCGTTGGCGGAACACTTCCGGGTCCTTCTCGTACTGCGGCAACTGGTCGGTGAAATACCGCGCGTCGGCGGCGACGGCTTGCACGACCTGGTTGCTGGCGGCCACGCCGGCGTTGAGGATCGCGGTCGCCTCGCCCTGCGCCGCGCGCAACATCTGGTCCGCCTGCCCGCGCGCCTCGCTGATCTTTTTACCGCGGTCCTGCGCGGCGGCGAGGACGGCATCGAACGCCGGGCGTACCGCGAGCGGCGCGCTCACCTTGATTTCGCTGGGTTCGATGGTGATGCCGAGATTCAGCTTCTCGATCCGGTCCTGAACGCGCTTGAGGAGCACTTCGCGGAAGCGCGCGGTGTCGCGGTAAAGCGCCTCGTCGGCGGTGAACCGCGCGGCGGCGTGGACCAGCGCGTTGTCGAGGACGTTCTGCACTGCAAGCGTGGCGTTGGTGAAGTTGAACGCGTAATCGAGTGCGCCCGCGGACCGGATGCGGTAGTTCAACTTTGCGCGCACGTGGATGATGTTGCCGTCGTCGGTCAGCGCGTAGCCGTCGGCGCCCGGCTGCAACGATTCGCGCGGCGGCGGTTCCTTGCCGGCCGCTTCGAGTTCGGGCGTGGTGGCGAACCAGCCGACGGTGGAAATGGCCG
>DATDFH010000485.1:0-4554 GCA_036522715.1 Verrucomicrobiia bacterium | reverse complement strand
AGCCCACCTTCGGATGGCCGTTGTCATCCAGCTTGCCGCACGCCCAAAGCAGGCCGCGCGTGACGAGGTCGAGGTAAACCGGATCGCTCATCGTGGAGTTGTTGTGGCCCATCGTGGTGCCGAAGATTTTGCCTTTTCCGTACGTGTTCACCCAGACCAGATTGTGATCCTTCTTGGTGTCCTCGCCGTACGCCTTGGCGAGCGGGACGAAATTCTCGTAGAGGATTTCGTTCTTGTAGAGTTCATCGGCCTTGTCCAGCCACTCCTTCGGGAAGCCCTTCATCACCGGGTGCTCGGGCTTGAGGTTGATCACGTGCAGGTCGCGGTTCTTCTCGTGGCTCAGGCTTTTCTGTCCAATTACTTTGCGCCACTCGTCGGTCCCGGCCATACGATAACTGTGCGTGGAGCAATGGAGCACCACCGCCGGAAGGCCGTCGTGATGCGGCTTGGCGATGCGCTCGACGAAGGCGACATCGGTCACGGCGCCGAAGCACTCGTTGTGAAGCACGGCGGCGTAGCCCTTCGCCCAATCGGCGTTTTCGTAAATGCTGATCTTGTGGTCCTTGTCCTTTTTGCCTTCCGGCCCTTCCTCGTGGACGATGGTGAACTCAACGTTGGCGCGCGCGGAGATGCCGTGGGAGAGGATGATCTTTTGGTTCTCGTAGTCGTGGCAGCAACCGCCGGTGACCATCAACACCTTCAGCGCCTTGGTGTCAGCGGCAGTGGCGGCGAGCAGCGTGAATAGAAGTGAAGCAACGGCGTGGAGGAGTTTGGCTTTCATACGATTCGTGATTGAGAGATTGAAAACGCCGGGCCGGAGGCCGGCGCTCCGTCAATTCTTCGGGCCGTAGCCGGGTTTGATCTTGCCGTTGTCGTCGAGCTTGCCGCAGGCCCAGAGGACGCCGTGCGTGACGAGGTCGAGGTAGCGCGCGTCCTCCACCGTCGCGTTGTTGTGGCCGATGGTGGTGCTGAAGACACGCGTGCCCTTGTAGTCGTTGGCCCACGCGACGACGTAATCGTTCTCCTTCGTCGTGCCATCCTTCTGTTTCACCGTCTGCTTGCCGCGCGCGATTGGAGTGGCGGTCGGGCGCACTTGAATGTTGTTGTAGTGCTCCTCCTTGATCGTCGTCCAATCGCTCAGGCCGTGCGTGATCGGGTGCGACGTGGCGACGAAGCTGATAGCGATCGGCTCCTGCGGTCCGTGGCCGCTGGACTGGAGGCCGAGGTAATCAAACCACATCGCGCGCTGCGAACCGGCCTCGGCGGGCTCGCTGGCGTTGCCGATGCGATAGCAGTGCATCGCGCAATGAAGGTTCACGCCGGGAATGCCGTGGCGATGCGGCGCGAGCACCGCCTCGATGGTCGCCGGATCGCTGACCGCGGCGGCGCACTCGTCGTGGATGACGAGGTCGTAGCCCTTCGCGTAGTCGGCGTTGCCGAGGATTGCCAACGGCGGCTTGGTGCTCTTGTCGTCGGTGTGAATCTGATCCACGACGATGTTCGCGCGCGCTTCGAGGCCGGCTTTGAGGATGTCCTTCTGCTTCGCGTAATCGTGACAGCAACCGCCGGTGATCAGCAGGACCCGAAGCGGCTTCGCCTTTTCAGCCGCGAGCGCGCTGGCGCACGAGACCGCAATCGCGGCGACGAAGAGAAAATGGAGGACTGGCTTTTTGGTCATAGCAGTGAGGGATTAAACCTGCGCCGGCCCGCCGGATTCAAGGAAACTCTTGCCCCACTCCGCTACTTGGCGAGCAACTCGCGCATCGCGTCCGTCAGCACGCGTTCGACCGACGGCGCGACGTGCGACACGTAGCTCGTCTCGTAGCCGCCCTGCGAATACGCGATCTCCGTGCCGATGTAACCCGGCCCGCCGTCCGCGTAAGCCGCCATGCAGACCTGCACGTCCGGCCGCATCTTCTGCGCCGCGAGTTGATACTCGACGAACAACTCGCCCGGCATGTGGATCAGCATCGCCGGGCCGAGGCGCAGCGAACTGCACTCAATCTTCTGCCCCGACTTCATCCGCCGCGACCACACAATCTCGCGGGAGGCGCGAATTCTCTTCCTGACATCCGCCTTCGAGTCAGCCAGCAGTTTTTCCTTTTCGGAAACGTCGATGAGCGTGTCGCGCAACGGCAGCGCCACGGGTTTCACGCGCCATTCGATCTCGGACGGCTTGAGCGGCGACTTCTTCGTCGCCTTCCATGCCTGCTCCATTCCGGTGGCGAGGCGGCCGGCGAGAAGCTGGCGATTCTCCGGTGAGCCGTCGTTGTATTTGCCCGCCGTCACGTTTCCGCCCGCGCCGTCGAAGTGAATGTGCGCCACGCCCGGCAGCGCCTTCTCCCGCATCGCACGCGCGATGCCGACCGTGTCGCAACTCACGCCGCCAGCGCCGTAGTAACTCTGCGGATGCGTCGCGTAATAACTCAATACCGCGACCGGCTTCTCGCCGTCCCAGAAACTCACGAGCCGCACCTGTGGATCAATCAACCCCTCCGGTTCCGCGCGAACCTTCGGATCTTTGCACGAGCTGTAGCGGACGTATTTCACCTTGCCGTCCGGACCGGGCACGCGCCGGGTGGACGCAAACTGCTCCACCGTGCCGGCACCGATCCCGACGTGTGTGACGCGTTGTGCTTTCTTCATTGCCTCGCGCAATGCCGCCGCGGTGTCCGCCACGGCCTTCTTCGCGTGTTCGATGTTGCACTCCTTGCTGGCCAGGCCGTTGTGCGCGAGCAACTCTTCCGTCGAGAGATCGAACCCGGGCGCGTCGTGCTGGTGCAACGTGTGCGCCGTCACGCGCGAAACGTCCGTCCCGGCCGCGTGCGCCAGCGCCTCCCGCCATGCGTCGTAACCGCCGTTGTAAATTCCCACCCAGTCCACCGCGCAAAGCACGATGGGCTTCTGCCCCGGCACCATCAGCACCACGCCACGCGCTGTGAGCGGATCGACGATGGCGCGCGCCGGCGTTATCGACGCATGACACAACGGGCTGCCCAGCGGCGGCGTCGCATCGGCTTGAAATGTGGCGATGCGGATGAACTCCTCGGCTGCGCAAGATCCGGCAATGAAACCGAGACAAACAAGAGCGAGGCGGCCGATCCGTTTGTGAATGCGCATGGCCGATTTTTAGCCGAACCCCTCTCCCCACACAAGGAGCAGACAAAAATTGCGCCCGGCCGCGTCCTTGTTCCAAAATGCCGGCCATGCCCGACCTGGAGCGCCTCTACGACGCGCACGCGTCCGCGCTCTTCGGTTTCGTGCTGAACCTCACGCGGGACGACGCCGACACGCGCGACGTGTTGCAGGAGGTTTTCCGCAAACTGGCTGCGAACCCGCGCCTCCTCGAACGCATCCGCGACGAGCGCGCGTTTCTCCTCCGTCTCGCGCATAACGCGGCCATCGACCTCATCCGCCGCCGCGACGCGCGCGAACGCAAACACGAATCGGCCGGCGGGGAACTGGCGGAACTCTTCGCGCCCGCCGGCGATCCTGACGAAGCCGCCTACCGCGCCGCCGTTGAGCGCGCGCTGGCCGAACTGCCGCCCGAGCAGCGCGCCGTCGTGCACCTGAAGCTTTGGGAAGGTCTGACCTTCGACGCCATCGCCGAACTGCTCGACATCCCGCTCAACACCGCGGCCAGCCGCTACCGCTACGGAATAGACAAATTGCGCAAGCGGCTGCGTCCCCTTTACGACGAACTGAAGTGATGGCCACGAATAGACATACGAGTCACAAAATTATTTCAGGCCATGAACGAAGACGACTTTGAACAACGACTCCGCCGCCTCCCGCGGCGCGAAGTGCCGGGCGAGTGGCGCGAGGAAATTCTGTCTGCCTCGGGAGCACCGGTCTCCGACCCGGCCCGTTTCCAGGCCGTCGCCAAGTCCTCAACGCGCCGGGCCGGAGGCCGGCGCTCCGAAACGCCGTGGTGGCTCGCGTGGCTCGTGCCGGGACGCGCCGGTCTTGCAACTCTCGGCACCGCGTGGCTGTTGATCCTCGGCCTCCACCTCGCGGCCAGTTCGCACGCCGCCAGTGATCGAGCCGCGTCCGCCACCGTCGCCAAGTTGCCCGAGCCGTGGCTCGAACAACGCCGGCTTCTCGCCGAATTGCTTGAATTGCCGGCGGACTTGGCACCGCCACCGACCGCAACCCGACCACGCAGCGAGCGGCGCGCGCAACCCGTCTTCCTCTGCGCCTGAAATGAACGAGTCCCCTGCTCCACTACCGCAACGCCGCTGGCTGCGCTGGCTCAAACGCCTCGGCTGGTGCGCGCTCTGGTTCGTCACGCTCATCGCCCTGTTCGTCGTCGTCGAAAACTGGCGCGGGCGGCGCGCGTGGAAGCAGTTTGTCGCCGAGGCCACGGCCGCCGGCGAAAAGATCGAACCCTTGGCCAGCATTCCGCCGTCGTTTCCCGACGCCGAAAACTTCGCGGCCATCCCGCTCTTTCATCCGCTGTTCGATTTCACCAACGACGTCGCGACCGGAGGCAAACGTTGGCGCGATCCGGCGGCGAGGGATCGGCTGCAAAACCTCCGGCCGCTCGGCGCGGGC
>DATDFH010000484.1:0-4833 GCA_036522715.1 Verrucomicrobiia bacterium | reverse complement strand
AAGGCCGAGCAGAATCAGGGCCACCTGGCTGCCGACAAAGAGCATCAACCATTTGAACGCGGCGTCCATGAAGCCGTAGCTGTGCAGGCCGATGCCGAGCATGTTCACTCCGAACCACGACCAGCTCGTGACGATGTTGCCGACGATGGCGCAGTTGATCAGCCCGCGCTCGCGGATCAAGCCGCCCCAGCGCAGGTGCAGGATGAGCGCGTTCCAGAGCACGATGATGAGCGCGCCGTTTTCCTTCGGGTCCCAGCCCCAGAAGCGGCCCCACGATTGGTCGGCCCAGATGCCGCCGAGCACGGTGCCGACGAAGCTGAAGAGTGTGGCGAAGCAGACGATTCCATAGACCATGCGCGAGAGCGACTTGCCGGTCGCCGCGCTGAGCGTCTTGGTGAACATGCCGCGCGCGATGTAAACGATGGCGAGGAAGCCCGCGACAAACGTGCTCGCGTAGCCGACCGTGACGGCGACGACGTGCGTGGCGAGCCAGAAGTTCGTGTCGAGCACGGCGCGCATCATCTCCATCGTGTCGCCGCTCTCGGAGGTCAGCGCGAGGTTGTGCGCGATGACGAGCGTGATGAAGCCGACTGCGGATGAAACCACCGCGCCGATGCCGTCCTTGAAAAAGCGTTCGAGCACCAGGCCAAGTACGCACGCGCCCCAGCCGATGAAGATCGCGGAGGAGTAAAGGTTCGTGACCGGCGGACGGCCTTCGAGCCACATGCGGAAGATCAGGCCGCTGGTGTGGATGACCAGCGCCAGCCCGATCAACCACACCGCCGAGCGGCGCATCCACTCGGCGAGGTTGAACCAGAACGCGCACGCCAGCAGAAACGCCAGCACGTAGATCACCATTGCATTGTAGAACGGCTGCAGCCGGTTGAAAAAACCCTCGCGGCCGGCCTTGACGAGCTCAGGGCCGAAGTTTGGCGCAAGCGACGCGCGGTATTCCTCGACGGCCTTGTTGAACTCCGGCGCGCGGCCCTGCTTGTAGGCGCTCGCCATCGCAGCATAGGCGCGCGCGGCGGGCGGCACGGTTTCGCCACGCGCCGCGTTCAGCAACGCCTCGCCCACGCGCATCCAGTCGTGGCTGTGGCCTTCGTGAGCCGGTGGCGGCAGGAGCAGTGGCGGCTCGAAACGCGACATCACGTCGAACTTCTGCGCGTAGTTCACGAAGCGGTCGAAGGTCGCCTGGTCAAATTCCTTGCCGGCCTGTTGCGCGCGCACGGCGGCGACGCCGGGTTCGATCAGACTCTCGTACTCGGCGAGTTCCTTTGCCCAATCCTTCGCGTCCTGCGGCTGGAGCGTGTTCTTGAGGCGCATGTAGAGCACGAGACGCTGGTGCATCTTCATCACCGCGCGCTCGAAGGGCGTGCGCTGGCCGGACTCAGTTTCCTTCTTGCTCTCGCGCTCGCCGATGCGCTTGCTCTCCTTGTCCATCACGTCGAGTGAAGGTTCGATCTGGCTCCACGAGTAATGCTTGCCGTCCTCGCCCGCAGCCTCGTCCTTCTCCGGCAGCTTCAGCATCGCGCGGAGTTCGGGATGGTCCACCCGGAAGATGCGGAGGTTGTCGCCGCGGTCGGGAGCCATCAGCACCTCGGCGAGCCATTCGATGGCCGGCATGGTGCGCTTCACATCGGGCAGATAGAGGCTCTGCTTCTCGCGCAACTGGAGCAGTGAATTGCGCGCGAGCGAATCCATCGGCTGATGGCGGCCGTTGAACACCAGCGGCAGCCGGCCGAAGGCGGCGTAGTCAAAGTCCTCGGTCTTGGGCGCACGCAGCGTGCTCAAAAACCACGCGGCCATCGCACCGGTCAAAATCAACGGGAGCCATTTTTTCATGCGGTCTTCCTCCTTGAGACGAATCCGACGAGGTGAATCATGAACTGAACGACGAGTCCCACGCCGACGATGAGGCAGCCGGCGTAGGGCGTGACCCAGCTTGGATTGCGCACCACCTGCAACGTGGACGACGGCGCCTGCCCGGTCCGCCGTGCCATCTCTTCCCCGGTCATCTGATATTGGTAGAACGTGAGCCCGGCGTAACGCAGCGGACTGTTCATGTAAATCTCCACCTCGCGGTTCTCGTGCGTCTGCGGATTCTCTAGGCGCACGCGGCTGCGAAAGTCCTTTGGGATGCCCTGCGGGTTCGCGGACGTGACAGTGCCGGTATAGACGGTATGTGTCGCCTTGAGCAGCGTCAGCGAATAGGGCTTGTAGGCGCGCGCCGGTCGCATCACGAGGGTGAACTTCCTCCCGCCCGCCTCGATGACCTGCGGCTCGGCGAGCCGGCCGGCAATCGTCGTCGCCATCTGCGCTCCCATTCGTCGCTCGAAACTGCCGGCCACCACCGAGAGCATCACGTCGTCGCCCGCCCAACCGGGCACGACCCACTCGCCGAACGAACCTTTGTCGGAAACCAGTTCGATGACGGCCGTCGGGACGTTCTTATCATCCATCGTGTGCGTGACGGGAGTTTCATGGAAATCGAAATGCCGGGCGACGCCGTTGGTCGTCATCGGCGGATCGTTCGTCTGCATCGGCGCGCGGAACGACGGTTCGGAGTTCCGCCAGAAACTTTTTACGCGGACAGCGAAGGGAAGTTTCTCGTGCCGCAACTCGCCGCCTTTCGCGAGCAGCCGGTCGGGAATCGCCACCACGTCCTCGTGGTCCGTGTCGGCGTCGCTGATGAAAGCGAGTTCGTAATCCATCGGGCTTTCGGAATACGACTTGGTTTCGCCCTCAGAAAAACGGAGTTGCGTCTCGCGCGAAAAAATGTCGGTCGTGAGTTGCCCGACCAGCAGCAGGATGATGCCGACGTGCGTCAGGTGGATGCCGAGCTTCTTCCACGTCCACTGGAAACGGCTGATGTGCGCGGCGATGAGGTTGACGAGCAGCACTGTGCCGATCAAGTAGCCGCCGGGAAGCGGCACCGGGACGCGGTGGCCGAAGAGCGTGATGCCCCAAACGTACCAGTGCTTGAAGTAGCGGCTCTGCGCCTGATACAGCCCCTCGTCGGCCTGCGCCACCGTGCCGACCCACACGAGCACGATGCCGAAGGCCAGCAGCAGCACCGTGAGGCGCAGCGAGGTGAGGAGTTTCCAGAGCTTGTCGATCATGATCACGGCTGAGATTGGACGAACTGGACGAATGCGTCCTTCTGCGGCGCGACTGCCCCGGCGTCGCCGAGCAGCTTGTAGAAGAACCACTGCCCGCCGCGCGGCACGATGGCGCCGACGATCCGCCTGGTGTTGTTCGTCATGTCCACCAAGATCGCCTCCGGGTTTTTCGGGTCAAGCGGTGTGACCAGCTTCGCGAGGTCGGCGTCGCCAACAGACTCGAGGCCGATCTGCCCGCGCCAGCGATTGACGTTCATCAGCGTGTTGCCCGTCGCCACCGGGAAGATGCTGACGGAAACCTCGGCCTTGGCAGCGCCTTGCGAAGGCACCGCGAATTTCGCCGCCTGCATCTGGCCAACCGCGAGCGCCTGCCAACCGTCTGGCACTTTCCAGTTGAAGGACGGCGCTTCGCGAGCGGGCTTGTCCTTCGCGACGCGATAGGCGGTGATCTGTGGGCGATCGCACCCAGCGAGCAACGCGACGACGGCGAGCAGCCTCGCGGCGTTCGCAAGCGACTTCACGCTGCGGCGTGGTGGGTGTTCAGCGGTCATTGAGGCGGGGATTTCTATCCGTCCCCGCAACGGATTGCAATGGCTCCCGACGAAGCCCGGAGAGCTCTCATTCACCATCGAGCGGACAAAAAAGGCGGCGGTTGTGCGCCGCCGCCCTGAAAGGAGACGCACCGCTCACTTCACGTTCACGCTCATACCGAGGAGGAACTCGATGTTGCTGCCGGTCTTCTTGAGCTTGTTGAGCAACAACTCCATCGCCTCGACCGGCGGCACGCCGGTAAGGGCGCGGCGCAGCATGACGATGCGGCTGAGTTCGTCCGGGTGATAGAGCAGTTCCTCTTTGCGCGTGCCGCTGCGCTCGATGTTGATCGAGGGGAAGATGCGGCGATCCACCAGTGCGCGGTCCAGGTGCACCTCCATGTTGCCGGTGCCCTTGAACTCTTCGAAGATCACTTCGTCCATGCGGCTGCCGGTATCGACCAGCGCCGTGGCCATGATCGTGAGCGAACCGCCTTCCTCGATGTTGCGCGCCGCGCCGAAGAAGCGCTTGGGCTTGTGCAGCGCGTTGGCATCGACGCCGCCGGAGAGAATCTTGCCCGAGTGCGGCTGGACGGTGTTGTAGGCGCGGGCGAGACGCGTGATCGAGTCCAGCAGGATGACCACGTCCTTCTTGTGCTCGACCATGCGGCGGGCTTTTTCGATGACCATCTCGGCGACCTGCACGTGGCGCTCGGGCGGCTCGTCGAAGGTCGAACTGATGACCTCGGCGCCGATGCAACTGCGCTCCATGTCGGTGACTTCCTCGGGGCGCTCATCGATGAGCAGGATGATCAGGTAGGCTTCGGGGTTGTTCTTGAGCAGCGCGTTGGCGAGCTTTTGCAGCAGCACGGTTTTACCGGTGCGCGGCGGGGCGACGATGATGCCGCGCGTGCCCTTGCCGATCGGACAGACCAGATCGAGGACGCGCGTGGAAAGTTCCTCCGCAACCGTTTCGAGCAGGAACCGCTTGGTCGGGAAGAGGGGCGTGAGGTTGTCGAAGTGCGTCTTGTCCTTCGCCTTGTCCGGGTCCTCGCCGCCGACAGCTTCGACCTTGAGCAGCGCGAAATACTTTTCCTTCTCCTTGGGCGGTCGGATCTGGCCGGCGATCAAGTCACCCGTCTGGAGGTCGAACCGGCGGATTTGCGACGGCGAAACGTAAA
>DATDFH010000483.1:0-2675 GCA_036522715.1 Verrucomicrobiia bacterium | reverse complement strand
AGCGCTCGGGCGTGCGGATGTAGCCGCGACTTTCGATTACCAGCCAGCGCTGCGGCCGGCTCGCGAAACGGTAGCGGTGCATGACGCCGCGCGGAATCACGAGGTAGTCGCCCGCGCGGTAGTCGAGTTCGCCCATCGAGGACTCCAACACGCCGGCACCTTCGCTGATGAAGACCAGTTCGTCGCCCTGCGCGTTGCGGTAGAAGAAGTCGTCGGCTTTCTCAGCTTGAACGAAATCCATCGCCACGTCGGAGTTAAACAGAACGGGTGTGCGCTCCATGATGCCGCTCGACGCCGCCGGCAGGCGGTGCAGCCGGAAATGGCGGTGGCCGAACGCGCGCCCCGGCTCCTGTTCCCACTCCAGCTCGCGCACGTGGCGCACGCCGCGCACCTGCGTGGGCCGGCGCAGGTGATAGAGCAATGACGCGGGGCCGATGAAGCCTTCGTTGCCCATCAACTCCTCATAGTAGAGCGCGCCGTCCGGCTTGCGATAAACCGAGTGCCGCTTCTTCGGCACTTCACCGAGGCGATGATAGATGGGCATAGTCGTTTGACCCGTTTGCCGCGCGGCGATGAGGTTGCTTGTTCTGTGCCGCGCCTGGATTTCGAGCGAAGCCTACGCCTCGCTGGGGAAAGTCGCAAACGCGGCGCGGGAATTGGCTCACCCCGTCAGCGCGTCCCACATCGCGCGATCGCGGGTGGCTGTCCAAATGCGCGGGCGGACTCCAGACGCCTCATCGTAGGCGCGTGAGACGTTGAACGGCAGGCAATGCTCGAAAATCGTCCACTTGCCGAAACGTGGGGTGAGCGCGGCCAGGGCGGCGTCGTAAGCCTGCTTGAGCGACGCTTCCTGGCGCACGCATTCGGCGACGGTGTTGAACAGCACGGAGAGATATTCCTTTGTGTCTTGGATCGCCTGCCCGACCGCGGCGCCGCGCACGGTCGGGCCGCGGCCGGGCACGAGCACTTCGGCGTTGAGCGCGCGCACGCGCTCCAACGTTTCCAACCAGTCTTGAAGGAACGCGTCGCCGCAGTACGGCGCGGCCCCGGCTTCCACGAGATCGCCTGCGAACAACACCCGTTCGCGCGGCAGAAAAATTGCCGCGTCGCCCTCGGTGTGGGCGCGGCCCAAATGAAGCAGGCGCACTTCACGCTCACCAAGGTGCAGCGTCAACTCGCGGTCGAAGGTGACGTTCGGGACGGTCAGGCCGGGCACTTCGTTCACGTCGCGGAACAGGCGCGGGAAACGGCCGCGCTCGGAATCGAAATCCTGCTGGCCGCGTTCGAGGACGAGGGCGTGTGTGTTGCGGTGGGCGATAATCGACGGCGCGTTGAAGGCGCTCGCGCCGAGCGTGCGCACCGCGTGATAGTGCGTCAGCGCAAGCCAGCGAAACGGCTGCGGCGTGACATTGCGAATTTCGGCAATCAGCTCGCGCGCCAATGCGGGCGTCGCGCGGGCGTCGATCACCAGCACACCATCCGGGCCCACGATCGCGCCACAGTTGGGATCGCCACTGGTCGTGTAGGCGTAAACGCCCGCAGCCAGTTCTTCGAAGCGCGCGGGCTTCGTTTCGAGGTCTTGAGTTGAGGCAAATGCTTTCACGATGTCGCTTTCAGTCAGTGTGCAAGTGCGGGTTGCTCCTTGCCGGCCGATGCTGCTGTTGGATTCGGCGCCGATCGCTCTGCGCCGACGGCGTGTCGCAACGCGTCAGCGAGTTCACTCAAAGGGAACTCCAAGCCCCGCGTGGCGATGTGGCCGTCCGGGCGGATCAAGTACAGTGTGCCGGACTGCGCAGCGAACTTGCGGCAAAAGTGGCCCTCGTCGTCGAAGAGTTGCCCCACCGATGTCGGGGCGGGCTGTGGTGCCGGTTCGCGTGTGACGACGTATGGCTTGATCGGAACCCCGGATGTGTTCGCGAGCGCCGCGCGCAGTTCACGCGCGGCCAGCATAGGATTGTCGCTAAAGAAGAGGACGAGGAAATGCGGACCGATCAAATCGATCACACGCGCGCGCGAATTGGGTTGACCCGGCGCGGCATAAGTCGCATCGGGCGCAATCTGCCCCGCACTCGGGCCGCGCCAGAATCGCCACGACGCCTTCAGCATCGGGAGCGAGAACAAGAGCTTGCCGAGAGGCGGCAGACGGAGACGGCGATCAACAATGGGCGAGGCGCGGTAAGCGAACGGCATCGAGAGCCGGCCAGCGTTGACCCAGCGTCGCGCCCATCGCAGATGAACGCTCACGCGAAGGATTGCGTTGCGCAGCAGCAACCGCGCGCGCGATTGGGGCGTGATGAATTGCATCGAGGCGTCGGTGATCTGGAGGTTTTCAATTGCTGCGGCACGGCGTTCGGTCTCGTAGGTGTCGAGCAGGCGCTCAGGTGCGCGACCGTTCATCACCAGCCAAAGCTTCCAGGCGAGATCGGCAGCGTCCTGCACGCCGCTGTTCATCCCGCGCGCACCGAACGGCGACATCAGGTGTGCGGCGTCACCCAGCAGGAACACCCGGCCGACGCGCAAGCGGCTCGCGAGCCGTTCGTGGAAGACATAGGTCGTGACCCACGCGATCTCGAAGGCCCGCTCGCCAATGGTCTGGCGGATGAGGCGGCCGAGCGATTCGGGCGTGAGCACTTTCTCCACCTCGATGTCCGCGCCAAGCTGCCAGTCGATACGCC
>DATDFH010000482.1:0-2937 GCA_036522715.1 Verrucomicrobiia bacterium | reverse complement strand
GCTGAAGCCGAAACTCCACGCCGAGGAAACCGCCGAGGAGGAGCTTCGGGAAACGATCGAACAGCTGGCCGCGCGCCCGCGCCCGGCGGACGTGCCCGCCGAGGAACCGCAGTTCTTCGTTTCGCAGAACGGCCACCAGATCGGGCCGCTGAAGCTCGACCAGATCTTTGCGCGCGCGAGCGCCGGCCAGATCACGCACGACGCGCTCTACTGGCAGGAAGGAATGCCCGAGTGGCGCAGCATACAGGAAATCATCTGACGCGGAAGGCGGACACGCGATGAAGCTTCAACGTCAAAATGCGATGCTCAAGAAAGGTTCCAAGGCACCAGCTCTCAACAATGCGCCATGCGCTCGTCCTTTGGCCGGCGGAGCACGGTTGACGGCGATGCTTTTGGGCTTTGGGCTTTGTCTGTGGAGCATTGCGGCGCCTGCGGCAGCGGAGCGGGTCAAACCCAACTTTGTGTTGATCTTCGTGGACAACCTCGGCAACGGCGACCTCAAGTGCTTCAACCCCGCCACGCCGCATCGCACGCCGAACGTGGACCGCCTCGCGGCCGAGGGGACGAAGTTCACCAGCTTCTACGTGAGCAGCGGCGTCTGCACTCCGAGCCGCGCGAGCTTGATGACGGGCTGCTATCCGTTGCGAGTGAACATGCACGTCAGCGGCACGGGCACTGTCGTTTTGCGCGCCGTGGACTCGAAGGGACTCAACCCCGACGAGACGACCATCGCCGAAGTGCTCAAGCAGGCGGGCTACGCGACGGGCGTTTTCGGCAAGTGGCACCTCGGCGACCAGCCCCCGTTCCTGCCCACGCGGCAAGGCTTCGATTACTTCTTCGGAATTCCGTACTCCGACGACATGACGAGGGACAAGTTCCCAGACACGTGGCCGGAACTTCCGCTCATGCGCGGCGAGAAAGTGATCGAAGCGCCGCCAGACCGCGACTATCTGGTGAAGCGTTGCACCGACGAAGTCATCGCCTTCATCGAGCGAAACCGATCCAAGCCGTTCTTCGTTTACCTGCCGCACACAATGCCCGGCTCCACGCCGCATCCGTTCTCCAGTCCGGCATTTCGCGGCAAATCGAAGAACGCCGACTACGGCGACAGCGTCGAGGAACTCGATTGGAGCACCGGCGAAATCATGGCCGCGCTCAAGCGCCTCGGCCTCGATGACAACACGCTCGTCATCTGGACCAGCGACAACGGCGCAGTGCAGCGCAATCCGCCGCAGGGCAGTTGCGCGCCGTATCGCGGCTACGGCTACGACACAAGCGAGGGCGCGATGCGGATGCCGTGCGTGATGCGCTGGCCAGGAAAAATTCCCGCCGGCAACGTGCAGGACGAAGTGTGCTCGACGATGGATCTGCTGCCCACCTTCGCAAAGCTCGCCGGCGCGCCGCTGCCGACGAAGCGGATCGACGGACACGACATCCGCCCGCTCCTCTTCAGCCAGCCGGCCGCGAAATCGCCGTGGGATGAGGAAGGTTTCTGCTACTACCGCCGCGACCAGTTGCAAGCCGTTCGCGCCGGGCCGTGGAAGCTATACCTGCCACTGGAAAAGAAGTTCACCAACAACGCCGGCAAATCCGCGCCGAAGCCCACGCCCGTTGAACTCTTCGACGTGCGCAACGATGTCCACGAAGACCACGAAGTCTCCGCGCAACATCCCGACGTGGTGAAGCGTATCACCGCGATGGCTGAACGGGCGCGCGCCGAGATCGGTGACGTCGGCCGGCCCGGCAAAGGCCAGCGCCCGGCCGGCCACGTGGATAACCCGAAGCCGCTCTTGCCTTGACGGAGCGCGGCACCCGCACGGCATCATCGCGCGTGTGCACCCACGACCGGCCATGACACGACTCCTCGCTTCACTCGCTGTGTTCGCCCTGCTGCTTTCCGGCTGCGCCACGGCGCACCAAATCGCGCCGGCAGGCGAAGATCTTTCGGCGCCCCCGGTCGTCACCGCCAAGGCGTGGGCCATTGCCGACGGGAAGACCGGCCAGCTTCTTTGGGGCCTCAACGCCGACGAGCCACGCAAATCCGCCAGCACGACGAAGATGATGTGCGCCTACGTCATCCTCCAACTCGCCGAGAAAAATCCCGGCGTGCTCGACGAGCGCATTACGTTCTCGAAACTCGCCGGCACGACGGGCGGTTCGACCGCCGCCGTCAAGCCCGGCGAGAGCCTGCCCATCCGCGACTGCCTCTACGGTCTGCTGCTCCCCTCGGGCAACGACGCGGGCAATGCGTTCGCCGAGCATTTCAACTCGCGTTTCGCACCGCCGGACGAAGCGATGCTAAACTTCGGGCTTAACAACACGAACCTCAACACGCGCGCGAACTTCATCGCCGAGATGAATCGCGCCGCGCGACGCATCGGTCTCACCAACACCATCTACCGCTCGTCCTTCGGCGACGGCGGCACCGACGCCGACCGCACCACGACGACGCACGACCTCACGCGACTTGCGTGGCACGCGATGCAGCTTCCGAGTTTCCGTCACTACGTCGGCACGAAACATCACGAGTGCAAAGTGCGCCAACCCGACGGCACGTTGCGCGACGCCGCGTGGGACAACACCAATCAACTCCTCGGACTCCAAATGGGCTACGACGGGGTGAAGACCGGCACCACGACGCAGGCCGGCCAATGCCTCGTCGCCAGCGGCCATCGCGGCGGCGACCACCTCATCATCGCCGTGCTCGGCTCCGAATCGGAAAACGCCCGCTACGTGGACACGCGGAATCTTTTCCGCTGGGCGTGGACGAAGCGCGGACATAAAAACTGAGTCCATGTTTTCCATGAATGCCCTCCGTGCCCGCCTTCTGTTCCTCTTCGTTCTCTTCGTTTCCTTCTGTTCCACCTTCGCCGCCGCGCCGAAGCCAAACCTCATCTTCATCCTCGCCGACGATCTCGGCTACGGCGACCTCGGTTG
>DATDFH010000481.1:0-3075 GCA_036522715.1 Verrucomicrobiia bacterium | reverse complement strand
ACGCTGATCGTCGTCGCGAGCGAGTTCAGCCGCGACATGATGGTCGAGGGCAAGCCCGACAAGGCGGTGAAGAATCAGGTCGAGGTGCCCGACGTCATCAATGACCCGAAGCACTACGGCATGCATCGCCACTTCACGGCGGCGGGAAGCGTGCTGATGTTCGGCGGCGGCCTGAAGCGCGGCCATGTCCACGGCGTGACGGCGGACGAGCGCCCGTGTAAAGCGGTGAAGGATCCCGTGAACATCACCGACCTCCACGCGACGATCTATCGTGCGCTCGGCATCGCGCCCGACCACGGCTACGAAGTGGAGAAGCGCCCGTTTTATGTGACGAGCGATGGGAAAGGGCAGGCGGTGAGGGAGTTGTTTGCGTAGCCGCGATTTCGCAGCTCGTTGAATTGCAAAATGCCGGGATGTCGATAGCATCGCGGCCATGCCCTGCCGAATATTTCTCCCGCCCTTCCTCGGACTGCTCGCGTTGACGTTTCATCACGCGTTCGCGCAAGACCTTGAACTCGCCCTCATCAGCACGCGGCATGGCGATTCAAACCTCTGGTTTGATATCCGCCAGCTCGGCGTTGAAGGCCAGGGCTGGACCGACACCAAGGCGCCTTACGATCGCCTGCCCGCGAAGGCCGAGGGCAAAGTTCGCGCGCCGGTGTGGAGCTTGAGCCGCAACTCCGCCGGCATGTGCGTGCGCTTCGTCACCGACGCCACCACGCTGCACGCGCGCTGGGCCGTCATATCGAGCAACCTCGCCATGCCGCACATGGCCGCCACGGGCGTCTCCGGCCTCGACCTCTACGTGAAAACCGACAAGGGCCGGTGGCATTGGCTCGCCGTCGCGCGCCCGACCGCGCGGACCAACACGGTGCAACTCGTCACCGGCCTGCCCGCCGGCAAACGCGAATTCCTCCTATACCTCCCGCTCTACAACAGCACGCAGTTCGTCGAGATCGGACTGTCACCCGGCGCGACGCTCGCCAAAGCCGGTTCGTGGGGTGCGGGCACGCGCAAACCCATCGTCTTCTACGGCACGTCGATTCTGCACGGCGCGTGCGCCTCGCGGCCGGGCATGGTGCACAGCGCGATACTCGGCCGCCGCTTCAACTTCCCGCACATCAACCTCGGCTTCTCCGGCAACGGCAAGATGGAGCCGGAAATGGGTGACCTCTTTGCTGAACTTGATCCGAGCATTTACGTCCTCGACTGCCTGCCAAACATGAACGCTGCTGAAGTCACCGAGCGCGTGGAGCCATTCGTGAAGAAACTCCGCGCCGCGCACCCGCAGACGCCGATCGTCCTCGTCGAAGATCGAACTTATGCCGACTCGTTCCTCATCGTCAGCAAACGCGAGCGCAACGACGCCAGCCGCGTCGCGTTGAAGGCCGCGTTCGAGCGTTTGAAGCGAGCCGGCGTGAAGAACCTTTCCTACATCGAGGGCAAAGACCTTCTCGGCGACGACGGCGAGGCCACCGTGGACAGTTCGCATCCCAACGACCTCGGTTTCATGCGCCAGGCGGATGCGTTCGCGAAGGTGATCGGGCCGCTTTTACCGAAGGCTTCCTCCACTCGATAGTCGGCAGCCGTTAGCCGAGTTCTAGAAACATTGCCGCGCGGCTAGCGCCGGACGATTCCGTCCCGGGTCAAATCCAGTGAACTGTGCAACGTGAGCACCGGACTGTCGGCGTCTCTTCGCGCTTTGATTTCCACGCGGTAACGCCCCGGAGGCAGGGCGCGTTTGAACTCCTGCCCCTCACCGAAAAAGAGCACGGCGCCATCCTCGCGCTCGACACGGCATTGCAGCACCTGGAGTTGCGCCGCAACGTCATTCGCCAGCCGAACTTTGAATCTTACCTCCACCTGCGCACTGTCGGCGGGGCGCGAGGTTCGCACGGCCTCGAGCATCAACGCATCGGTCGTGGAACCTGCCGGCGGGTTTTCGGGCCGGGTTACGGCCACGGTTGCTTCTGCGGCCACCGGTGCGTTCACTTCGACCAGATTCGTCACAAGCTGCCGGACCCAGTTGGTCTTTGTCACCAGCACCGTTTCAAAGTTGGTGGCGGAGAATGTCACCAGATTAGTCAGCGTCACCGCGGTCCAGTTGGTCCGGTAGCGGTCCAGGATGTTCGTCCGGATCAGGTCCACCGTCAGGGTGTTGGTGAGCAGTTTCACGGACCAGTTCGTGGCAAACACGTCGAGCACGTTGGTCCGGACCGCCTTCACCGCCACGGTGTTGGTGACCCACCGGGTGGACCAGTTGGTCAAATAAACGTCGATGACGTTGGTCAGGGTTTGTTGGACCGGGTTGGTGCGATACTCGTCCACGAAAACATTCCGGGGCACGGTCACCTCGATGACGTTGGTGATCACCCGGGTGTTGGAATTCGTCCGCGTGACATCCACGGTGCGCCACCCGGCTGGAGCGGACTGTGACCGGATGGCCGCCGCGGCGTCCGGCCCGGCGCCACCAAAAGCTATCACAAGTAAGAATGGCGCCGAGGTCCGCGCCGCACTGACGAGACGTGGTTTCATACGTTGTCGCTGCCGGTCCGGCACTTCGATCATCACCGCCGGCCCAACCGGGTCGCAGGGATGGGAACGCCATCGGCCATCTCTCAATAGCAGTGATCGTTCCAGTATCCGCCTCGGAGAGGCATCCGATGGGCCGCGCTCCCTTCACCGAAAACACCTTGACGATCCCTCGCGTCGGCGTATGACCGGAGCATGGTTCCACAGCTACATTGAGAGGAGCACCGCCATGAATGCACACAACACACGCCGCAAATTCCTGTCTGATGTCGGACGGGGAATGCTTGTCGCCACCGTCGGTCAAGAGGTCGCCCAGGGTCTTGGTCTGGCGTCGGCCTTCGCCGGGGAAGGCGCTGACACGTTGTCGTTCGGATCGTTGGAGCCGCTCGTCTGCCTGATGCAGGAGACGCCGGCCGATCGCCTGTTGCCGAAGCTCGCGGAAAAACTTCGCGTCGGCACCGACCTCCGCCAACTCGCCGCCGCCGCCGCGCTTGCCAACGCGCGCACGTTCGGTGGTGAGGATTACGTGGGCTTCCACACGAT
>DATDFH010000480.1:0-2615 GCA_036522715.1 Verrucomicrobiia bacterium | reverse complement strand
GCCGCTGGCGGTTTACCTGATCACGTTCATCCTCGTCTTCGCTCAACGCACGATCATCCCACACGCTGTGGCGCAGCGCGTGTTCCCGCTCGCGCTGGTGCCGGTGGTTATGGCCATCGCGACCGGTTCGACCACGCCGATGTCACTGCTGCTAATGCTGCATCTGGTCGCATTCTTCCTCGCCGCGCTGGTCTGCCACGGCGAGGTCGCGCGTGACCGCCCGCCGGCGGAACACCTGACGGAGTTCTATCTCTGGCTCTCGGTGGGCGGAGTGCTGGGCGGCGCCTTCAACGCGCTGCTTGCGCCGCTCATTTTCGACGGCGTCTTCGAGTATCATCTCGCGCTGGTCGCCGCGGCGTTTCTCGGTGTGCCACGCGGCGACGCAGTGCGCGCCACCCGGAGCCGCTGGCTGGACGTTTTGCTGCCGGTCGGACTCGCGCTGCTGGCTGTGGTGTTGTTGCTTGTCATCGGCGTGCAGGAAGAGGAAACGCGCCCCGTGCAAACCTTCATCGTGTTCGGCGTGCCGACGCTCCTGTGCTTCCTGATGTCGCGGCGGCGGTTCCGCTTCGCGCTCGGGCTCGCGGCGGTGCTCCTCGTGAGCAACGCCGCACCAGGGCGCGAAAGTCTGCAACTCGAAGCTGCCCGCAGCTTCTTCGGGGTGCATCGCGTCACGATGGACAGCGGCCGGAAGTTCCACCGGTTGATCCACGGTAAGACGATCCACGGAATGCAAAGCCTGGATCCCGCGAAACGTCGCGTGCCGCTGACCTACTATCATCCGAGCGGGCCGCTCGGGCAGATTTTCGCCGCGTGGGACGGGCGCTTGAATGGGCCGATTGCGGCGGTCGGGTTGGGCGCGGGCGCAACGGCGGCTTACGGCAAGCCGGGGCAGGAATTGACGTTTTTCGAGATCGATCCGGTGGTGAAACGCATCGCGTCGGACCCGAAATACTTCACCTACTTGAGCGACTCGCCTGCGCGCATCAATGTCGTGCTCGGCGACGCACGGCTGTCGTTGCAGTCGGCGGCGGACGCGCATTTTCAGTTCATCATCCTCGACGCCTACAGCTCGGACTCGATCCCGGTGCACTTGATCACTCGCGAAGCGCTGCAACTTTACTTGCGAAAGCTCGCGCCCGAAGGACTGATCGCGCTTCACATCTCGAACCTTCACATGGACCTGCGTCCGGTGGTGGCCAACCTTGCGCACGACGCCGGCATGGTGTGTCTGCTGGAAGACGACTCCGAGCCGGCGGATGAGGAAATCGCCGCCGGCAAAACCCAATCGCAGTGGGCGCTGCTGGCGCGCAGCGAGAGCGACCTCGCGCCGGTGCTCGATGACCGCCGCTGGCGACGCGACGCGGGCGACCCGGCGCTGCGGGTGTGGACGTATGATTACTCCAGCATCGTGAGCGTGTTGAACTTTGGACTGCGTTGACGACCTGCTTCAACCGCGCAAACGCTTCACCATCTTCCGATGTGGCCCAACTTCGGGAATTTCAAACTCCGCGCCGATGACCGTCCAGCCATTGCGCTCGTAGAAGGGAACCGCGCTGACGCGCGCATTGCACCAGAGGAAGTCCGCGAGATCGTGATCGCGGACGTGCTGCTCGCCGAAAACGAGGAGAGCGTGGCCAATGCCGCTGCGCTGGAGATCTGGTGCGACGGCCATGCCGCGGAGCTGGAAGCCGCGGCCATCGTGACCGTCGAGCGCCTTGGGATACCACGAGGCGATCGCCGCGATCTGCCCGTTGCTCACACCACCGTTGTGGAAGCTGCCGGGCTGACCGTCTTCGGCAAACCGGCATTGATCGAACGGTCGGCCTTCGCGCAACACGACCGAACGCAGCGGCAGCGTTTCCTCAGCGGTGATGAAGCGGATGTGGGGCGGCGGGTTCATCTCATGATGTGAGCAGCCGCAGCAGGTTGTCGCGGGCCGCCCAGAGGTTTTTGTAGCGCGCCATGGCCTCGGGCATTGTCTGCAACGCGCGATGCAACCCGCGCGCGGCGTCGGGTTTGGTGGCGACCGCGGAGAGCGGATGCACGGCAATGCGGATGCCAAAGAGCACGCCGCCGCTGCGCGCCAGCGCCACGAGCGCCTGATACTCGACGCGCAGCCAGACCTCGTCGAGCTTCAGCGGCGGCTGAAGTTTTGAGAGGCCGAGCGCGGGGTGTTGATTCAAATCCGGCCAGCGGCTCAGGCCCCAGTTGTGGCGCTGAAACGCCACGCCGGGGCGGAGCTTGTTGAGGAAGTTGTTGATTGGCGTGCCCAGCTGCGGATTCAGTCCGGGAACCGCCTCGTGAATCAGGGGAAGCTCGCGACCGAATTTTTCTTCGAGCGACCACGAGGACGGAAAGCAAACGCAGCCTCCCACCAGCCGCGGCAGGCCCGCCAGCGTCGGCTTGAGCAGGAGAAAATCAACCTCCCACGCGCGGCCGAGCGTGAGGCACCTTTCAAAGGGAGTCGCGGCGTAGTTGATCGCGTCCCGCTCCGCCGGCGTGATTGAATCCCATTCCGCAGCCAGCTCGACGGTTTCCGCGAGCAGCGGTTCAGCCTCGGGCACCCATGCGGCGTAGTGCGCGGGCGCGTGTTTCAGCAAGGCAGCACGCTCAGA
>DATDFH010000479.1:0-5762 GCA_036522715.1 Verrucomicrobiia bacterium | reverse complement strand
CGAAGCGTCGAGACGGAGTTGATCAAGCTGCTTGCTCAGCCCGAAGACGAGATGGACCTCGCGCACGCCGCGTTGCTGATCGCGCGGCTCGACAATGAAGAACTGGACATCGACAACTACCGCCGGCAACTCGCGCAAATGGCGGCGGAGGCGAAGGCCAGAGTTTCTCCCGGCGCGACCGCGGAACAAAAACTCGACGCGCTGCGCGAGTATCTTTTCAAGGAGTGTGGTTTCCACGGCAGCCGCACGGACTTCTACAACCGTGCGAACAGTTACCTCAACGAAGTCATCGACGACCGCGAGGGGCTGCCCATCACGTTGAGCGTGCTCTTCCTCGAACTGGCCCACCGCATCGGCCTCAATGAAGTCGTGGCAACCTCCATGCCCGGCCACATGCTCGTGAAATTCACGCCCGAAGGCGGGGCGCTCAAACTTATCGACGTGTTCGAGGGCGGGAAGTTCATCAGCCGCGAGGAAGCGGCTGATCTCGCGGAGTCCTACACCGGGGGGCGGTTCCGCAACGAGTATCTGCGGACGGCCTCGAAGAAGGAGATTGTCGTGCGAATCTTGCGCAACCTCATGGCGGTGGCGCAACGCAGCGAGTTGCCCGAGAGCGCGCTCCGCTACCTCGACTTGATCGTGGCGATCGAGCCGGAGTCGGCGCTCGAACGGCTTACCCGCGGCATGATGCGCCTGCGCGCCGGCGACATGCCCGGCGCGCGCGACGATTTCAAGCAGCTGCTCGACGAGGCGCCGCCCGGCATCGACCTCGACCGCGTGGCGGAGTTGTATCGATCACTTTGACCGGACCGCCTTGTTCACTTCGCAGTCGAAACCTTGGACGAAACATCCACGCACACGCCTTCCTTGGTGCTGCGGGCATAGACGCGGCCGCCGCTGAAGATGGGCGTGCTCCAGCATTTGCCCGTGAGCACTTTCGCGCGCGACACTTCGGTGTAGGCCTTGGGTGTTGCCTCGACGAGCACGAGATGGCCGGCGTCGCTGAGCGCGAGTAGGTGGCCATCGACGAGCGTGACGTTGCCGGGGCCGAAGCCGGGCTTTTCCCACACGACCTTGCCGGTGGCGGCCTCGACGCACTTCATCGGTCCCGCGCCGTATTCCTTGAACTGAAACATCCCGTAGAGATAGCCATCCTTGAAGACGGGCGTGCTCCAGTGGTTGGCGATCGTCTTGTCGCCCGTAGTGCGGTAGATCTCCGTCGCGGTGAACGCGCTGCCCGACTTCGCAAGCTTCACCGCGCCACCACCGACGCCGTAACCGGCGGAGCAATAAACGATGTCGCCGCAAACCACCGGCGAGATGGCCGTCGAAACCTTGAACGGAAAATCGTAGCGCCACAGCACCGCGCCGGCGGCGGGCGTCACCGAGACGAGTCCCTTCTGCGTAAAGAAGATCACCTGCCGCACGCCGAGGATCGTGGCGACCGTCGGCGTCGAGTGCGTCATCTTATCGTCCTGGGATTTCCAGACGGTCTTGCCGGTGTTTTTGTCGAGGGCGAGCAGCGCCTGCCCCGGACCGCCGCCGGCCATGAAGAGGAGGTTGCCCTCGATCACCGGCGAAGCGGCGTTCTTCCACTTGATCATTTCGCCGCCGTGTTCAATGAGGATGTTGCGCGCCCAAAGCCGCGTGCCCTTCGCGGCGTCCACGCACACGAGCGCGAGGTTGCACGAGAGCGCGTAAAGCTTGCCGCCATCAATCGTGGGCGTGGAGCGCGGGCCGTCGCCACCCTTGTTGTCCGGCGCGCCGGAATCGCCGCCGCCGTCGTACTTGGCGATGCCGATGGGGAAACTCCAGAGTTCCTTCCCCGTGTTCGCATCAAGCGCGACGACGGTCTCCTGCGGCGCGCCCTGCACTTCGCGCGTGACGATGGTGTAGGCGCGGCCGTTGGCGACGGTGAACGAACTGAAGCCGAGCGGGGTGGGGATTTTCCACTGCACCTTCGGGCCGGACGCGGGCCACTTCTTGGCGATGCCGGTCTCGGCGGAAATGCCGTCGAAGTTGGGGCCGCGATACGCCGCCCAGTCGGCGCGGGTGACCGCGGGCAGAAGCAGCAGTGCGGCGGCGACGCAACCCCGCATGGAAGACGAAAGCATGGACTGAATTTTCATAGGGCGTTGGATTGTGCTGAGCGGTTGGAAATTCACAACTAACTTTCGGTGGAAGGACGTTCGAAATCACAAGCGGCAAGCCGCAAGTTACAGAGAAACCCCACGCCTCAATTCCCACGCCACGTTGTCTGCGGCCGTGGACGTGTCGCGCATCCGCACCGATGCACGGCATGGACGCTGCTTCACCACGTGGCGAGGCGCTTGGGGCTTCCACAGCGAAGCACGGTGTCCCGTTTCGGAACGTGCGATGAAACATTTGAGCCTATTGCTGAGCAGTCTCGCCCTTGTGGCGATGCCCGGCCGCGCCGCCGATCCGCCCGATTTCGCGTGGGTGAGGAGCGTTCCGATTACCGCGTATCACGTGGCGGTCGCCGTTACTGGGGAGAGTGTCGTGTTCGGGTTCCTTTCGAGTGACGGAGTGCTGGGAACCAACACGCTCTCACGCACGAATGGCCTGCTCGTACTCACGAAGTTTGACCGGAACGGAAACGTCCTTTGGACACAACAGGTTGGGAACACAAATCTGGCCGAAGTCATCGACTCCTCCGGCGTGGCCTTGGATCGCTTCAATAACATCTATGTCTCCGGTTGGGCCTCCGGTGGCGGCACGAACCTCCTGCTGCGATTCGGTTCGGTCACGACACTGATCAGCACAAATCGGAGTTACGATCTGTTCGTCGCAAAGTATGACGCGGCCGGAAATCTTCTCTGGGCTCGCGGAACGGGTGGGATCGATGGCGGCTACGTGGCGCCGCTCGTAGTGGACAATAACTCGAACGTCGTCGTTTCCAGTTACGGCACAACGAACACCTTCCTCATTCTGAAGCTCGACCAGGGTGGAAACGAGCTTTGGCGCCTTAAACCGACCGCGGGTGATACATCGCCGCCACGGCTGGCAGTGGACAAGGCGAATAACATCTACCTCTCCAGTCAGCCGTACCGGTCCGTAACTTTGGATGGAATACTTATTACGAATTCCGGCGGAGGCGGCTCGTTCGTTGCCAAGGTCGATCCCGCCGGACACTTGGTGTGGGTTCGACTATCCGGCGGGAACCCGGCCGGAGGCCAACATGTTGATGGCAATGAAATCGCACTTGATTCTGCCACCAACGTTGTAGTTGTGGGGGAGAGCTCAGCTACGAACGCTTTTGGATTCCAACTCAATACGAACCCAGTCAGTCGCCCCTTTATCCTTCAGCTGACGCCGACCGGCAGCAACGTCTGGCTTCGATACGGCTCAATGTCGAATGGCTCCGGTGGAGCCGTTTCTGTGACGATCGATGCGGCCGACGAGATTTACGTCGGGGGCCTTTTCACCGGGACTATGGTGTTGAGCAATGTCACCCTGAACCCCAATGGGTCCGGCGAACTTTTCTTCACCAAATATAGTCCGGGTGGTGAACAGCGATGGGCTTTTCAAGCCGGCGGTCCAACTAGCCAGTGCTGTCAAAATGTGGACGGTCTTGCCGCCGGACCCGATGGCGTCCTGGCAGTCGGGCGTTACACCAGCATTCCGGCGAAGTTCGGCTCGTTGACGGTTACCAGTCCGACTAACGGCTTCTTCATCGGACTCCTCCCCTACCCGACGCCGAATCTCACAATGGTTGCGAGCAACTCCGCTCTTCAATTCCGCTGGCCGACGTTCCCGCCGAACTTCCTCCTCGAATCCACGACTGACCTTGCGGCCGCTCCGTGGACGACGAACGGCATCAGCGTCGCCACCAACAGCGGCTCGAACTTCGTCACGTTTCCCCTGAACGGCCAACAGCAGTTCTTCCGCTTGCGGCGACCGTGATCAGCGCGAGACGCAGAGCCGCGCTTCCATTCATCGACACCTTCACCGCAACTTTCTCTGGTTTGCGCTGTTAGGCTTTGTTAGCTTGCGCCCCGCAGCGAGAAATGGCACTGCCGTCCATCAAGAGTGTTTTGCAGAGAGCCGGGCTGGTCTCCCCCGACCAGTTCGACGAATGGCTGCGCGCATGGCGCGTGGCGCAGGCGAACGGTTCGCCCGAGCCGCTGCTCGCGTTTTTCGCCCGCGAGCGCGGGCTGGCCGAGGAGCAATTCCTCCAGCAGCTCGCCACCGCGCTGGGCTGGCCGTTCCTCGATCTGCCGAAGCTCTCCATCGCTCCCGAAGTGCGGAACAAGGTTTCCACCAAGGTCGCCTTCCAATTTGGCGCGCTGCCCGTCGCGTTCGAGAACGACACGCTGACAGTGGTGGTGAACAACCCGTTCAACGCGGCGCTGATCAACGCGGTGCAGTTCGACGCAAAGTGCCCGGTCAAGTTCGCGCTCGCGCCGGGGCACGAGATCGAAAAGGCGCTCAAGAAATATTACGGCGTCGGCGCCGAGACGCTCGATGAACTTTCCGAGGAGGAGCCGATCGAGTTGCTCGTCGGCGAGGACAAGGAGATCACCGAAGGCGACCAGGAGGCGAGCGTCATCAAGTTCGTCAACCAGGTCATCTGGGAGGCGTTCAAGGACCGCGCGACGGACATTCATTTCGAGCCGGCCGAAGACGAGTTGCGCATCCGCTACCGCATCGACGGCATCCTGCACCAGACACCGATGCCACCGCAGCTCAAGCGCTACCAGGCGGCGCTCGTCTCGCGCATCAAGGTCATGAGCGGGATGAACATTTCCGAGAAACGCCTGCCACAGGACGGTCGCATCAACGTACGCATCAAGGGCGAGGAACTCGACATCCGCGTCTCGACGGTGCCGACGGTTTACGGCGAAAGCGTTTCACTGCGTCTGCTCACGCGCGGGAAAATCTTCTTCAGCATGGACAAGCTGGGCTTCCAGCCCAACGACGAGGCGGCGCTGCGTGAGTTGATCGTCAAGCCGCACGGCATCATCCTCGTCACCGGGCCGACCGGCTCGGGCAAGTCCACCACGCTCTACGCGGCGTTGAGCACGATCAATTCGATCCAGAAGCGCATCATCACGATTGAGGAACCGGTCGAGTACGAACTCAAGGGCATCAACCAGATCGCGGTGCGCTCGGACATCGGGCTGACCTTCGCAATGGGGCTGCGGCACATTCTGCGGCAGGACCCAAACGTGATCATGGTCGGCGAAATCCGCGATCTCGAGACCGCCGAGATCGCGATCCGCGCGGCGCTGACGGGCCACCTCGTATTCAGCACGCTGCACACGAACGATTCGGCGAGCGCGTTCACGCGGTTGATCGACATGGGCATCGAGCCGTTCCTCGTGGCGTCGTCGCTGGAGGCGATCCTCGCGCAACGCCTTGTGCGCACGATCTGTCCGCATTGCAAGGTCGAGCAGAAGGTTGAACCGACTTACCTGCTGAAGATCGGCTTCCCTCGCGATGAGATTGCGAACACGACGTTTTACCGCGGCGCGGGTTGCGAGGAGTGCCGGCATCTCGGCTACCAGGGTCGGCTGGCCATTTACGAGTTGCTGCTCGTCACCGAGGCGTTGCGGCCCTTGATCATGAACCGCGCGCCCGCTTCGACCATCGCCACCGAGGCGATCAAGAACGGCATGCGCACCTTGCGCACCGACGGCTGGAACAAGGTCAGGGGCGGCATCACCACCATTGAGGAAGTCCTGCGCGTGACGCAAACCGAAGAGCACCTGGGTCTGACCGGGGATGTGAAAGCGGAGATC
>DATDFH010000478.1:0-7214 GCA_036522715.1 Verrucomicrobiia bacterium | reverse complement strand
CGACCACAAAGGCGGCGAAGTACCCGGCGCATTACGAAGAGCATCCCGTGGTCATCCTGGCCTTGCCGCCGGTCAATACCACGACCTCCGCCGACGCGAAGGAATACTACGCGACGACGATCATCGAGCCGTTCGCCCTTTCTGGATACTACGTCATCCCCTTCAACATCACGGCCGACATCCTGAAATCACAGGGCCTCTACGACACGGAAATGATCGGCGACCAGCCCGTGGCAAAGTTCGGCGAGCACTTCGGCGCCGATGCGGTTTTGTTCACGCAAATCAACAAGTGGGATACGTCGTATGTCGTGCTCGCATCGAGCTTGACCGTCTCGGTCACGGCCAAGCTGAAATCCACGAAGACCGAGCGGATTCTCTGGGAGTACACGGGCACGCTGGTCGTGGACTTGAGCGGACGTTCCAATTCGGGCAATGCCCTCGCGGATTTGATTGCGGCGGTCGTCGTTACTGCAATCAACACCGCCGCGGCCGACTACGTGCCCTACGCGATGAAGGTCAACTATTTCATGCTTAACAGCATGCCGGCTGGAAAGTATCATCCGAACTTCGAAAAGGATCGGGAAACCAAGATCTTCGACCAGAAGAAGGGCACGCAACGCATCCAATAGAGCGGGCGGCGTGCGGGAGGGGGATTCTGCAGTCCTTTGTGGGACCCAGCTTCTTCTCCTAGCCAGCCCAACGTTGAAACGCCGGGCCATTTTCGATCATCCCTGCGGGACTATTCCACCACCCGCATCTGCACTGCATCCACGCGCTGCGTGCCGGAGAGGACGGCGCCGGCGATGACGGTGGTGTGGCCCTTCTTCAACAAGCCCTTCTCCACCAGCAGGCGCAGCGCGGCGGAAAAGTTTTTCTCCGGGTTGCTGTGGTCGAGCGGGATCACGTAGCTGGTCACGCCCCAGTTGAGCGTGAGCGATTGCGCCATCGCCGCCGTCTCGCAGAACGCGTAGATCGGCGACGAGCGCGGGCGCATCCACGCGGCGTAACGCGGCATCGTCCCGCTGCGGGTGAAGGTGATCAACGCATCGGCGCGCAATTCCTCGGCCATCACGACGGAGGTCTTGATGAGCTTTTGCCGGGCGTCGTGCAACTCGGCGTCGCGGGCGAACCCGGCGCCGCCGCTGCGCTCGATGCGTTCGGCGACGCGGTTGAAAACTTCGAGGCACTTGAGCGGATATTTCCCGACCGTCGTTTCGCCGCTGAGCATGATCGCGTCGGCCTGCTCATAGACCGCGTTGGCCACGTCGGTGATCTCGGCGCGAGTCGGCATCGGGCTGTTGATCATGCTTTCGAGCATGTGCGTCGCGACGATGACGGGCTTGCCCACGCGCAGGCATTGCTTGACGATCTTGCGCTGGATGATGGGCAACTCCTCGTAGGGCACCTCGATACCGAGATCGCCACGCGCAACCATGATGGCGTCGGCTTCGTGGATGATGCTGGTGAGATTCTTGATCGCCTCCTGATCCTCGATCTTGGCGATGATGAGCGGCCTGTTCACCGCGCCCGCGGTGACGGCGCGGAGTTGCTGGAGATCCTTCGCCTCGCGACAAAATGACAACGCGATGAAATCCACGCCGAGTTCGAGCCCGACGGCAATGTCGGCGAGGTCCTTGGCGGTGAGCGCGGGGAGGCTGACCTTGACGCCGGGGAGATTGATGTGGCGACGGCTGCCGAGCGTGCCGGGCGTGAGCACTTCGCACTCGATGTGGTTGCCGCTCTTGCCCAGCACCTTCATGTGGATGGCGCCGTTATCTACGAGCACGATGTCGCCAACGCTGATGTCGTTGATGAAGTTCTCGTAGTTCACGTCCACGGAGTGCAATTCCTCGCTGCGTTCGCCGCGGACGGTGAAGGTGAATTTCTCGCCGGGCTGGAGATCGAGCTTCGCGGGAAGATCGCCGGTGCGGATGGCCGGGCCTTGGGTGTCCATCAAGATGCCAACGCTCACGTCGCGCGCGGCGGCGGCGGCACGGATGTCGCGCACGACGCGGCGCACCCAATCGTGCGGCGCGTGGGACATGTTCAGCCGCGCGATGTTCATGCCGCCGTCGATCATCCGGCCGAGCATCTCCGGCGAATCCGTGGCGGGGCCTAACGTCGCTATGATCTTGGTGCGTCTCATTGCGGAGGCAGGATGAGCTCGCGCAAGGGTCCTGCAAGGATTTGTTGCAGGTATTCAGGGTACAGGGAGCAGGTTTCCGACGCTCAAACGAGCGCCGACCCGCACGATATCCAGTTTGCGATTGCTGCAGACGGCAGCGTGGGCTAACTGTTGCTCAACCCAACGAAACGGCCGCCAGATGGAACCGATCTTCCGAATCGCCCTCCGCAGTTTTGTTCTCCTCCACATGATCAGCGCATCCGGCTGGATGGCCAACGCCCAGACCAACTACCAGACCCTGAGGGAATTCGGCTTTCCCGAGGAACTGGGCAACACGCCGCTCTCGCTAAGCACGGACACCAACGGCGCGCTGTTCGGCACAACGGAGAAAGGCGGCACCAACGACACTGGCGTCGTGTTCACACTGAATCGCGATGGCTCCGGCTACACCGTGTTGCGGAGTTTCACCGGCAGCGTCCTCGCCTATGGACGGCTGTTGACCGCGAGCGACGGCGCTTTGTACGGCACGACGTATCAAGGCAACACGAACGGCACCGTCTTCAAGATCAACAAGGACGGGAGCGGATACATGGAACTGCGGAGTTTCGGCGGCTCAGGTGACGCGCGCCTCCCACGCGCGGGAGTGATTGAGGCCAGCAACGGGCTGCTTTACGGTATGACGCAATTCGGTGGCACCAACAATGCCGGCGCGGTGTTCCGGATGGAGAAAAACGGCAGCAATTACTCGGTCATCAAGAGCTTCCTCACCAACGGACTAGAAGGAACCCAACCGCTCGCCGAGTTGGTCGAAGCGAGCGGCGGCTTGCTCTTCAGCGTGGCGAGCGCCGGCGGCGACGAAGGACAGGGTGCGGTATTCAACCTTGACGCCAATGGAATGAACAGCACTCCGCTCTGGAGCTTCAGCCTGTTCGGCAACGACGGCCGCGTCCCGACCGCGCTGATTCGAGCAAGCGACAATGTCCTCTACGGAGTGACGCGGCTGGGCGGCGTGTCAAACGTGGGAACGGTCTTCCACATTGGCCAGGACGGCTTGAACTACGGAACCATCTGGCATTTCACGGGTGGAACGAACGGGGGGGCGCCGGTCGCGCGGCTGGTCGAAGGAGCGGACGGATTCCTGTACGGCGCGACGACGAACGGCGGCAGCAACGGGCTGGGCGTGATTTTCCGGCTCGCCCGCAACGGGAGCAGCTACTCGGCGATCCATCATTTCAGTTCCGCGGCAGGAGAGGGAACGAATCGCACCGACGCCTTGCTGACGGCAAGCGACGGCCGGCTTTACGGTGCCAGCCGCGACGGCGGGCAAACCAACCGTGGAGTGATCTTCGGGCTCGACACAACCGGCGCGAATTTTTCCGCAGTGCGGAGCTTCCGCCTGATTTCCACCGATGGAAGTTCTCCGGCAGGTAAACTGTGCGAAGGGAGCGACGGGATGCTCTACGGGATGACCACCACGGGCGGCGTCAGCGACAGAGGAACAGTTTTCCGAATTCAACGCGATGGTTCGAACTACATGATCCTCCATCATTTCACTGGGGCGCCCGACGGGGCGTCGCCGCTGGGATCGTTGATTGAGGCAAGCGACGGCAAGCTGTATGGCACGACCACCGTCGGCGGCACCAACAACACGGGAACGATTTTCCGGATCAACAAAGAGGGCAGCAGTTACACCGCCGTGTGGAGTTTCCTTTCTGCCACAGGCGCGGCGGCCAATCCGCAAGCCGGGGTCGTGGAGGCGCCGGACGGGATTCTTTATGGCGTCGCGTTGAGTATCGGCGGCGCTTTTCCTCCGCCGACAGGCAGGGCATTCAAGCTCAACAAGGATGGGACCGGCTACTCTGAGTTTTACAAATGGCCGACCAATGCCGGCCTCCGTGAAACACCACGCGTGCTGATTTTGGGAAGCGACGGATTCTTGTACGGGCACGAGCTCTTCTTCAGTGGGGTGGCTACGTACTCGAATATTGTCTTCAAGCTGAGTGTTGACGGATCGATGAGGTCCAACCTTTTCTCGGTCTTTACAACCACTCTTCCGGGGCCGGCCTCCTTGGTTGAGGGAAGCGACGGCGTGCTCTACGGCGCCTATGCCGATGGACTCGGGGCGGGTGATCTGTTCAAGGTCAACCGGGATGGCACCGGCGGCACGACGCTGGCCTCGTTCAATCCAAACCCCCTCCTCTACGGGTACGTGGGTGGTGTGGAACGCAGTGTGGACGGCGCGGTTTATGCCGGTGTTCCCAACCAGAGCAGCATGGCCGCCCGGAGCGCAGCCATCCGCTTCAACCCTGCGACTTCGACCTCACAAACATTGAACGTGTTTGACTCCGGCGGCCGGCTTCACGACACGCTGCTGCTCGGTTCCGACGGTGCATTCTACGGCACCAGCAAGGCGGGCGGCGCATTGAATCAGGGCGTATTGTTCGTCATCCGGACTCCCCCATTTGCCCCGGTTGTCCCCCGCAACATCTCGGCGGTCACCGGCGAGCAGATCATCCTCGATGCGAACGCCGGCGGCGTCGCTCCAATTGCCTACCAGTGGTTCTTCAACGGCGTGCTGATTGGGGGCGCGACGAACTCGACGCTGGTGTTCGGCCGCGCCGATTTCACCAACGCAGGGGATTACCGTTTCGTCGCCTCAAATTCGTTCGGCAGCGTTACCAGCGGTCCGGCAGCGTTGTGGTTCTTGGAACAACAGGCCTACAACCGCCTCGCGCTCTACGCGGCTTCCGGGCGGCAATTCCAGTTCCAGTACTCGACGAATCTCGGAGGCGTCAACAGTTGGTTTCTTTTGAACAAGTTCACGATTACCAACAGCCCGCATTCGTACACCGATCCCGGCACGATCGGCGATTTCCGCTTCTACCGTGCGCTCCAGTTGCAATGAGCGCGAACGGTTCGTGGCCGGCTCTAGCACTCGCGTTTCCCCACGTCACCGCATTCACTTGGACCGTCCGCTTCTCCGCATCAGATCGAAGTGATAGAGCGCGACGACCACGAGCGGGTGACCGATGCGACCGGCGCGGACGAGATCGGGAACTTCGGCGATGGGCACGAGGCGCGTGATGAGGTCCTCGTGATGATCGAACTGCGTGTTGTGGCGCAGTTGGCAGTTCTCGACGATCACGGTGAAGGTCGTGTTGTTCATGATCGCCGGGTTGGAGAAAACCTTGCCGAGGATGCGCGCGTTCGCGCCCTCGTAGCCCGTCTCCTCTCGCAACTCGCGCACGCCGGTCGCGACCGGATCGCTCTCGTGCGGGTCCATCATGCCGCCGGGGATTTCGAGTTCGATCGTGTCGGAGCCGTGGCGGTATTGCTCGACCATAACGAGCTGGTCGTCGGGCGTAAGGGCAATGACGTTGACCCAGTTGACCGATTCGAGGACATAGAACTCGCCCCGCTTGCCGGTGGTCGGGCACTCCTTCAGGTCGGAGCGGACCTTGAAGATGCGGAAGTCGGCGAGGGGCTTGGAGGAGATTTTTTTCCAGGGCTGGAGCATGGGGTGTGATGAGTATGCGATGTATTGCAACCGGTCGTCAGACTTTGGGAGCGTTCCAGCCCTCGCGCATCAGTTTGAGCAAATGCGTCAGCGCGTCTTCGTAGGAACGGCCTTTTTCGGCGGCGAGCTGGCGTGCGCGTTTGTCGAGTTGCGCGGCCATCTCGGCGGACTTCGACGCGGGGCAGCCGAGAGCGATGAGCGCTTGGGCAAGCTGGTTGAGGTCGGCGTTCACAACAAAAACGCGGATGGAACGGGCGTCCCATCCGCGTCGGAAACCAATTCACATCACTTCACCTGGTCGGCGGGGACGATTTTGATGCTTTCGACGTTCATGCGCTTGACGGGGCGGTCGCCGGGCCGCGTCGCCGTGGTCGCAATTTTCTCGAGCACGTCATCACCTTTGATCAGCTTGCCGAACGCGGTGTATTGCCGGTCGAGGAAGCGCGGGTCGCCGTGGCAGATGAAGAACTGGCTACCGGCGGAATTGGGATCGTTCGAGCGGGCCATCGAGAGCACGCCGCGGACGTGGGGCTTGTCGTTGAACTCGGCTTTGACCGTGGTGCCTGGACCGCCGGTGCCCCAACGCCCTTGATTGGCTTCGTCCTTCGTGAGCGGGTCGCCGCCCTGAATCATGAAGCCCTTGATGACGCGGTGGAAACAGGTGCCGTCGTAAAAACCCTTCTTCGCGAGGCCCATGAAATTCTTCACGTGGTTCGGCGCGACGTCGGGCCAGAATTCGAGGACCATTTCGCCCTCGGAGGTTTTGAGGATTGCGACTTCGGTGGTGGCGCTCATGAGGTGGTGTCAGCGAGGTTCAGGGGACAACGGCGGCGGACTTGATGTAGTCGAGATTGGGGAAATCCTTTTTTAGGTAAGCGTTGCCTTCCGCTTGAACGCGGCCTTGATCGGGGCCGCGGCCGCGTGGGGCGCCTTCGCCATACTCGCCGTTGATCTTGTCCACGACATCCATTCCCTCGCTCACTTTGCCGAAGGGCGAAAAGCCCATGCCGTCGAGACGGTCGTTGTCGCCGAAGTTGATGAAGAATTGCGTGGTGCGCGTGTTCGGGCCGGCCGTGGCGAAGGTGATGGAGCCGCGCTTGTTGCTGGCTTTGACCGGGTCGTCAGGAAACTGCGCTGCGCGCCACGCGGCGGAAACCTTCGGGTCGCCGTGAATCCCGAACTGGCACATGAATCCGGGAATCACGCGAAAGAACGCGAGGTCGCTGAAGTAGCCGGAGCGAACAAGGTTGTAAAAACGGTCGGCGCCGTTGGGCGCCAGAGAGCGGGTGACTTCGACCGTGAAGTTTCCCTTGGTCGATTGAAACTTCACCTTGAACGATTCCGGAGCTTTCTCGGCAAGTTTGGCGGGGTCAGCAAACGCCGGGGCACTGACGGCTTTCTTCTCATCCTTCTTCTCCTGGGCAAAAACGGCGGTGACGCCCACCGACAGGCCGAGCAAACAAATCAGCGAAGTTGTTTTCATGGGCGGCGAAGATACTCAAAGACCGGCGGCTGTCACGCGCTGATTTTACGCAAACGGCAACGGGACGACGGTCGCTGAATGTTCGCCGC
>DATDFH010000477.1:0-3853 GCA_036522715.1 Verrucomicrobiia bacterium | reverse complement strand
GGCCTCGTCGAATTCGATCTCGCGCTCAAGCCCGAGATCGAATTCGACGAGGCCGCGCCCGCGCCCGCCGCGAGCTACAGCTTCTGACCCGCGCGCTTCGTTACGGATCACTCGTTACTCCTTACTCCCCATGGCGCAGATCAAATTCGGCACCGACGGCTGGCGCGCCGTCATGGCGGAAAATTTCACGTTCACCAACGTCGAGCGCGTCGCGCAGGCGACGGCGGATTATTGGAATGCCAACCCCGTTGCCAGCGCGGAAAAGAAAGCCGTGATCGGTTACGACCGACGTTTTCTCTCCAACGAATTCGCGCACCGCACCGCCGAGGTCATGGCCGGCAACGGCTTCGAGGTGTTGCTCACGCCCGTGCCCACGCCAACGCCCGCGGTCTCGTGGGCGGTGAAACAGGAGCGGGCCGCCGGCGGCGTGATGATTACGGCCAGCCACAATCCGCCGATGTTCAACGGCTTCAAGCTCAAGGCCCACTACGGCGGCTCGGCCGAGCCGGCGATTTGCCAGGCCGTCGAGGCGATGCTCGACAAATCGCCGGTGCGCGCGACGCCGTTGAAGGACGCCGGCGCGCGCATCGTCACGCGCGACATCACGCCGGAGTATTTCGACGCGCTGAAAAAGCTCGTGGACTTCCGGCTCATCGCGAAGTCGAAGCTGCGTTTCGCGCATGAGGCGCTCTACGGCGTCGGCGCGGGCTGCTTCGACACGCTGCTTGCTGGAACGACTTGCCGCGTCACCACGCTCAACGGCGAACACAATCCACTCTTCGGCGGCATCAATCCCGAGCCGATCGAGAAGAACTACACCAAGTCCAAGGCGTACCTGCGAAGGCACCCGCACGACATTTGCCTCGTCACCGACGGCGACGCCGATCGCGTGGGTGGCATGGACGGTCGCGGCAATTACCTGACGACGCACAACCTTATCTGCCTGTTGCTCCATCATTTCATCAAGAACCGCGGCGGCAGGGGACGCGTGATCAAGGCTCTGACGACCACATCGATGGTGGACAAGATTTGCCGGCGATACGGTTTGCCGCTCGTCGAGACAGGCGTCGGATTCAAATTCATCTGCGGCGAGATGCTCAAGGGCGACGTGCTGCTGGGCTTTGAGGAGAGCGGCGGCATCGGGTATCCCGGCCACGTGCCCGAACGCGATGGCATCCTCTCTGGACTGATGTTGTTGGAGTTGCTCGCGACCGAGAGAGTTTCCGTGAACAAACTCCTCGCCGCCCTCGAAAAGGAATACGGCCCGCACCGATACGCGCGCATCGACACGCATTTCCCGTTGGAGAAACGCGCCGCGTTGATGGAGCACTGCAAGACCAACCCGCCAGCGAAGCTCCTCAATTCCGCGCTCGCCGACGTGAAGACATACGACGGCGTGAAGTTCGTGGCGGCCGACGGCAGTTGGCTGATGCTTCGCGGCT
Source organism: Verrucomicrobiia bacterium (assembly GCA_036522715.1). GTDB lineage: Bacteria > Verrucomicrobiota > Verrucomicrobiia > Limisphaerales > JACQFS01 > DATDFH01. The sequence goes on along the minus strand of DATDFH010000477.1, from coordinate 2,411 downwards.
CCGGCACGGAGCCGATTCTGCGCATCTATGCTGAGGCGGATTCTGACGCCGCCGCCCATAAGTTGCTCAAGCTTGGCGTGCAACTAACGAAGCAGGTCTGAACGGGATTTTTGCTTTCCGCGACTGTCCGCAGCCGATAGGTTGGCGCCGCGTTCCACTGAACCTATTCGTTGCCCATGAAGACCTGCCTTTGTTCCGTTCTCACCACCGCGCTTCTTGCGTCGGGATTCAACGCGACCGCCCAGCGCGACCTCTCGAAGGTTGAGATCAAGGCCACGCATGTCGCGGGCAACGTTCACATGCTCGAAGGCTCGGGCGGCAACATCGGCGTCTCCGTCGGGCCCGACGGCGTCCTGATGGTGGACAACCAGTTCCTGCCGCTGGCCGACAAGATCGAGGCGGCGGTCAAGAAACTGGATCCCGGCCCATTGAAGTTCATGCTCAACACCCACTGGCATGGCGATCACACCGGAGGCAATCCGCACTTCGGCAAGACGGGAATCATCGTCGCGCACAAGAATGTCCGGGTGCGCTTGAGCAGCGGCGGCGCGACCAAGCCGGCGCCGCCCGAGGCGCTGCCCGTCGTCGTGATCAATGACACCGCATCACTTCATTTCAACGGCGAGGAGATTCGTCTCTGGCACGTCGGCCCGGGCCACACGGACGGCGACGTGATCATTCACTTCACCAAGTCCGGCGTCATCCACACGGGCGATCAGTTCGTGAACCCGCGCTTCCCGTTCGTGGATTTCTCAAGCGGTGGTGACATGGAAGGTTACCTCAAAACTGTCGGCAGCATCCTCGCGAATTGCGATGAGAAGACGAAAATCATCCCCGGCCACGGACCGCTCGCGACCAAGGCGGACTTGAAGAAATTCCATGACATGATTGCGGCGACGTCCGGCCTGGTGAAGAAGGGCATCGCCAGCGGCAAGAAGCTTGAGGAGATCAAGGCCGATCCGGCTTGGAAGCAGTGGGACGAATTCGGCACACCCGGCGGCTTCATCACCACGAGCCGCTGGATCGAGGCGCTCTACAACGGGCTGTCGAAGAAATGACGCGCGGTCGGGATCGCCGCGTCAGCGCATCACTTCATCGCTCGCGATAAGTGATGCGCGCCTTGTTCAGGTCGTAGGGCGACATCTCGACGTTGACCTTGTCGCCGACGCTGATGCGGATGAAGTGTTTGCGCATCTTGCCGGAAATATGCGCCAGCACCTCGTGACCGTTGGGGAGGTTGACGCGGAACATCGTGCCGGGCAGGACCTGCGTCACGGTCCCGGTCAGTTGGATCGGTTCTTCTTTAGCCACACGATGTTGATTTGTCTCGCGTCCACTCGGATGCGGCGCCGGGAGCGTCTGCCGCGACCGGGAGCCGGCACGGGGCGTTGTTATGGGCTTTTCACGTCCGCAAGGCAAGTGACGAATGTGCGGCCAGGCGACCTCGCGCGGGCGAATTTTCCATCGACAACCGGAAGACAGCCGGTAGAGTGCGCCCCCTCTTTATGAAAGATAACTTTGTCGCCGGGCTGTTGGTGGGGGTCTTCGCGCTCACAGTCGTTTCGGCGGCCGTTCTGTCGGCCTTTCTCAACCTGAACAACCAGCGCGCCCGCCGATTGCAGGGGCGCATGGCTGAAATCCAGAACACCCAGAACGTTCTTCAATCGCTCGCGAATGACGCGGTTGAGTACGGAAAGCACAATCCCGCCATCATGCCGGTGCTTCAGAATTTCGGTCTGGTTGGGAATCCTCCCACGGTTCCCGCACCTGCCGCGCCCGCCAAACCCGCTCCCAAGACCAACTCCAAGGCCACGCCCAAAGCCCGCTAGGAATCTCTGTCCATGGATACGCCTGAACTCTATCGATCGTCGGCCGCCAATCCCACTGCTTCTTCGACTGGCGCGGTAGCTGGGTTGGAACGCAACCTCACCAGCTTGCGCTCGTTGCTGGTCGCCACGCTCGTGATTCTGATCGTCGGCGGCCTGGGTGTGAACGTCCTCCTCGTCCGCCAGGTCGGCGCCGCCCGGCGCGTGGTCGAAGACTTGGAGAAACGCGTCGAGCCGGCTTCGGCGCAGTTCGAGACCACGTTCAAGCCGCGCATCAGCATGTTTCTCCAGGCACTGGTCGCCTTCGCGCAGACCAATCGAGATTTTCTTCCGATTCTCCAGAAGTATCCCATTTCCGCCGCGCCCGGGCCGCAGGCAGCCGCCCCGGTTGCTCCGGCGGTCGTGGCTCCCGCACCCGCGCCCGCGAAAAAGTAGTGCCGGGCGTCGGGTGTTCGGTCGGACTCGCATCGTTTGTCCCTCGGGGATAAACTTTCCGCGTGACGCCCAACCCGGCCATCGCCCGTGCGCTCGACGGTTTCGAGCCGGCTTCTGACTCGCCTCTCCTGCCCGCGGTCCAGAAAGCCC
>DATDFH010000476.1:0-8200 GCA_036522715.1 Verrucomicrobiia bacterium | reverse complement strand
GGCCTCGGCGACGCGGGCGCATCCGGCTGGGCGGCGGACGCGGGCGAGGCGATTCCCGAACAGGACTACCACTCGGCCGCCGCGCTCGTTCATTTCACGTTCATCAAGCCGCTCGATGATCTGCCGGGAGATGTCGCGCTGGAGTTTTTGTTCTTTGATGAACTCGGCGAGCGGCACACTGTGCTCGGGACTTTCGAATTGGAGGGCAAACCCCCGTATGAAATCACGTTCACTCGTTTCGAGCCGGACTATCTGTTCGACACCGGCTATGAGCCGACACTGGCGCGGCGGTTGGTGGTTTTGCTCAAGCGCGGGTGGCCCTTCGCGTTGCTTGTGCTTGTGGCGCTGTTGTGGCTGCTCCAGAAACGCCGGCGTGTGCGTGCAGCACAAATTGCGTGACCCGACGCTCCGGTGTTGCCGCCGCGGCGATTTCCGCGGCATCATGCCGCATCCGATTATGCGTCGCTCACTGACTTTCATCTTTGCATCACTTCTTGTATCATCCGCGTTCGCCGCTGATTCGGCGCGTTGGTGGAAGGGCAACCTCCACACGCATTCCCTCTGGAGCGATGGCGACGATTACCCTGAGATGATCACCGACTGGTACAAGCAGCGCGGCTACGACTTCCTCGCGTTCACCGACCACAACACGCTTCACAACAGCAACAAGTTTGTGAACGTCGCCAAGAGCAAAGGCGGCACGAACGCGCTCGCCAAATACCTGGCCCGCTTCGGCGCGGATTGGGTCGAGCAGCTCACGGAGAAGGGCGCGACGCTGGTGCGGCTGCGGAAGTTTGACGAGTTTCGCGGCAAGTTCGAGGAGCCGGGCAAATTCCTGCTCATCCAGAGCGAGGAGATTTCCGACCGCTACAAGACCTCACCAATCCACGTCAACGCGCACAATGTCCGCGAGCAGATCAAACCGCAGGGAGGCGGCAGCATCGTCGAGGTGATGCAGAACAACATCAACGCCGTCGTTGCCCAGCGCGAGCGAACGGGCCAGGCGATGATCCCGCACATCAACCACCCGAACTTCCAGTGGGCGATCACGGCGGAGGAATTGATGCAGGTGAAGAGCGAGCGCTTCTTCGAGGTCTATAACGGCCACCCGATCACCCACAACGAAGGCGACGCCACACACGCGGGCACCGAACGCATCTGGGACATTGTGCTCACCAAGCGCCTTGGCGGACTTGGCCTTGATGTGATGTATGGCCTCGCCACCGACGATGGCCACAAATACCACCAGTGGGAAGTGACGAACAGCAACCCCGGCCGCGGCTGGGTCATGGTGCGCGCGAAGGAACTCACACCCGATGCGCTCATCGCGTCGCTGGAGGCCGGCGACTTCTACGCGTCCTCGGGCGTGAAGTTGAAGGACGTGTGGCGCGGCACCAGCGGACTGTCGGTCGAGATTGATCCCGAGCCGGGCGTGACCTACACGACCGAGTTCATCGGCACCCGCAAAGGTTACGATGGCAGGAGCGAGCCGATCCGCACCGCGCGCGGCGACGCCATTCGCGTGACGCATCGCTACAGCAAAGACCTCGGCGCCGTGCTCGCCACGGTGAAAGGCGCGAAGGCCGGCTACACGCTCAAGGGCGACGAACTCTACGTCCGCGCGCGCGTGACGTCATCGAAGCTGAAGGAGAACCCGTATCGCGAAGGTGAATTCGAGCAGGCGTGGACGCAGCCAGTCGTGCTGGGTGCAAAGTGATTTCGGAGGGACGAGCTACGCGAGTCCCTCCGACAGCAAAAGCCTCCGAGCGGACTCGGAGGCTCTCGCGCATAAATTGGAAGTTCGCTTACTTCGCGCCCTGATCAATCCACGCGCGCACGAGGGCGATTTGATCTTTGGTCAACTGCGGATACTTGTCGCGCTTGTCGGTCGGCGGCATTTCCATGTCCTTCACCAGGTCGGCGGCCTGATGGACGAACGCGCTCTTGGCGCTGTTGCCGGGCACGACGGATTTGCCTTCTTTGCCGCCCTTCAAAATGCTGGCGAGCGACTCCATGCTGTATTTGCCCTTCGGCTTTTCGCCGCTGTGGCATTTCACGCATGACTTTTCCAGGATCGGCTTGATGTCCTTTTCGTAGGTCACGCCGGTCTTGGCGGCGGCGGGCGGGAGCTTCGAGGCGTCGCCCAGTTCGAGGTCGGCCAGGGCCGTCCACGAAAACGACGCGGTGATTGCGAGGGTGCTGAGTAGTTTTGAATTCATAGTCGTAGATGTTGGCCGTTCTCTACCCGAAGCCGGCCGGCTTGGCTAGAAAAGATTCAACCGGCCGGCCAGCTTGCGCTTCCGCCGCCACCGCGCAATCATCCCGCCATGAATCGCGCCCTGCTCCTCGCGCTCCTGTTGTCGCTCCTTCCGCTGCCCGCCACCCTCGCCGGCGAAAAGGACGGCACGCTCGACATCTACTGGATCGACTCCGAGGGCGGCGGCTCCACGCTCATCGTCACGCCCACCGGCGAATCGGCCCTCATCGACAGCGGCAATCCCGGCCTGCGCGACTCGCGGCGGATTCTTCGCGTCGCCAAGGAAGTCGCCGGCCTCAAGCGCATCGACCACCTCCTCGTGACGCATTTTCACATCGACCACTTCGGCGGCGCGGCGGAACTGGCCGACCTCATCGGCATCGTGAACGTTTACGACAAGGGCATCCCCGAGAAAAATCCGGACAACAATCCGGGCGACACCACGTGGGCGCTGAAGATCAAACCCTACCGCGAGTTCGACGCCAAGGCCCGCCACGTTCTCAAGCCCGGCGACGAGATCAAGCTCAAGCAGACCCACGCCGGCCCCGCGAAGCTCTCGCTGCGCTGCCTCGCGGCGAACCAGCAATTCATCCCCGCGCCCGCCGACGCGCCACCGAACCCCGCCTGCGCCGACGCCCGCGACAAGCCCAAGGACACCTCCGACAACGCCAACAGCCTCGCGCTGCTCCTGCGCTTCGGCGAATTCGACTTCTTCGACGGCGGCGATCTCACGTGGGATTCCGAGCGGCGGCTGGTTTGCCCGGTGAACCTCGTCGGCACGGTGGACGTTTACCAGGTCAACCACCACGGCCTGGACGTGAGCAACAACCCGCTGCTCGTCCGCAGCCTCGCGCCGACAGTGAGCGTGATGAACAACGGTCCGAAGAAAGGCTGCGGCGCGGAGACCTTCGCCACGCTGAAGTCCGTCCCCTCGATCCAGGCGATGTATCAAGTCCACAAGAACGTCCGCGAGGATTTTCAGAACAACACCGCCGACGATTTCATCGCCAACCACGAGGCCGACTGCAAAGCCAACTTCATCAAGCTGACCGTCGCGCCGGACGCCAAGAGCTACACCGTGACCATCCCGGCCAACGGGCACGAGCGGAAGTTTGTGACGAAGTGACGACGAAGGCGTCGCAGGGTGGCGATTTGAAAGAGGAAGAGGGCGGCCGGAATGAATGCAGCCTGTCGCCAGAGTTAGGCCGCTCAGTCATGGGTCAAGCCAATCTGAATCGGGGCGCGCCAACAAGCGCGCATTGTTGTAGGCCATGTCCAAGGTCAGGCATGTGGACGCAAGATAGACGTCGTTCTGCCTGTAAACTACCAATGCCAAGTCAGCCGTTGTCCGGTTCGTCATGCACAGCGGCAGCAACAACTGTATGCGCCCCTGATAGAACTGTGGAACTGCCGTCCGGTAGTTGCGCTCAATACGCCTGACAGAATGTGCTATTGCTCCGTCGAGTGCAATCCGCAGTTGGTAGTTGTCTTGCATGGAGCGAAACGGCTCTGGAAATCGCTCTTTATTGTCGTCGATGATGTGGTCCACGTTCTTGCGGAGTGGCAACCTTGTATCGTAGAGCAGGTCCGCTGGGTCGGTGACGTATGTGGCTAGCTGCGGTAGTTGGCCGAAGTCGAGAAGCTCGCGGTCGCTCTCCCTGAAAAATCCCCCGAAGAACCACGGCTGCGCGTCCTGACTCTGATGGGGCACAAAGGCTGCAAAAATCTCCTCCTGATTTGCCGTAACCAAGCCTGTGTTGAAGCACGCCTTGGAATTGGTGGGACTGATAGCAATCTTGTTCTGCTCCTGAATCCTGCCGAAAGTGTAGTGAAGATAGCTGCTGAGGAATGCGTTGGGGTGTGTGCTGGTGGCATGTCGGTAATTCCAATTCTCTGGCTGTGCCAGTGACGCCAAGTAGTCGATCTTGGCGTCGTAGCCTGGAAACCATGCGAATTCAAAGAGTGGCGATGGCATAGTGCTTGGTCGAGCGGCCTGACGACCCAAGTTAGGCATCGTCAACTTCTCATTTTAGATACCGGACAACTGCCACCTGCTTCTGTGCAAGTGTCGAAACTGTCGTGTGCGCGTTGCCTTGGTATGTCGTGTATGGGCCGCGGGTAGTGGCGTAGCCACTGCCGGTCGTGTGAGCGCCTGCAATCTGACTCGCAGAGGAAATGAATATGATGGCGTCGCCGCCTCGCTTCTTGGCCTCTGCCACAATCGCTGACTCCGAGATTGAGTTGTTCATGGCGCGTGCCAGCAGGTTGGCGTTGTTCTGAATCATCTCCTGCTGGATGAACCCGATAATCTCGAACTTACGGTCTGGCTCCCCGATGTCCCAAATATCTATGCCGTTGACGTTACGGACGCTGCCGCCTTTGCCCTCCACTACGCCCTGCCCTCGAAACTCAACGAAGCGCGTGGAGGTACAGCCGACGAGTAGCGTGATGGATAACGCGAGGAGTGCTTTGATTTTCATGTTTATGGGTGTTGGTGCTCGCTGTGCGCTGACGATGCCTAACAGTTACAGTGAGCCTCGGAACTGTGGCCCTACTGGCATTGGGCTTCTCATCGCTTTCGACTCTAAGCAGGTGGCCTTTCGCGGCAAGCTCCAATTCCGGGCCACGGAGCGGCTTCTCCCTGGCCACCGAGGAATTGTCTCTTTTTGACCGGCGCCGGCCTGAAACGGGCCGCCGAACCCCAAAAGGACGCCCCGGACGGCCTTTTTGGCCTGTTTTGGCCAAGAACCGTCACGGCAGAATGATTCTACCGCACGGTTGAACGGTTTTACCCCACGGTAGAATGATTCTACCGCACCGGAAAACGATTCTGCCGCACGGTAGAATGACTTTACCGCACGGTAAAACGATTCTACCCCACGGCAGAATGATTCTACCGCACGGTTGGACGGTTTTACCGCACGGTAGAATGATTCTGCCACACGGCTGGAGGGTTCCACCGGAAGGCTCATCGGTCCGGCCGGACGGCTGGCAGCGCGCACCCCGCGCCGCCCGGCGGCCAGCGCACCGCAGCCCGAATCCCATCCCTACCGGCGACCGAGCCGCAACACCGCCTTTTTGACCACCCACCCCGATTTCTCCAGCGCCGCCTTCGCCCGGTCGTAATCCGCGCCAGTGAGTTCGCGCACGATGCGCACGGCGCGGTCGCGCAGCTTCACGTTCGAGGGGTTGAGGTCCACCATCAGGTTGCCGAGCACCTTGCCGAGGCGCACCATCGCGAGCGTGGTGAGAATGTTCAGGATCAGCTTCGTCGCCGTGCCGGACTTGAGGCGCGTGGAGCCGGTGAGGATTTCGGGGCCGAGATCGGGCGTGATCACCACCGCCGGCCGCAGCGCGCGCGGGATTTCGAGATGCGGATTGAAGCTGATCAACACCGTCGGCGCGCCGAGTTTCTTCGCCGCATTCAGCGCGCCCCAGACGAACGGCGTGCGCCCGCTGGCGGCGATGCCCACAACCACGTCGCGTTTCGTCACGCCACGAAACTGGATCGCGCGTGCGCCCGCGTCCGCGTCGTCCTCCGCGCCCTCGACGGCCATCGTGATCGCGCGCTGCCCGCCGGCGATGATGCCCTGCACCATCTCCGGATCGGCGCGAAACGTGGGCGGGCACTCGCTCGCGTCGAGGATACCCAGCCGCCCGCTCGTTCCCGCGCCGACGTAAGAGAGCCGCCCGCCGCGCTTGAAGGCTCGGGTCACGAGTTGAACCGCGCGCTTGATGTGCTTGCGCTCGCCGAGCACGGCCACTGGAACTTTCTCATCCTCGCGCAGCATCAGCGCGATGGCCTCGGCGAGCGGGAGGCGGTCGAGGTTCATTGAGAGCGGATGGCGGCGTTCGGTGGGGGAAAGCTCGCGGGAATGCGGAATACGGAATGCGGAATGTGGAATGATCGGAGTCGGGGCGTTTGAGCTTTGACCTTTGAATTTTGAGCTTTCGCGCGCCAGCGCGACTGCTCCCCACGCGCTCTCGCGATTGAGCGGCGCGATGATCGCGCCAGGCCAGCGTGCGACGATGAGCTTGCCGACTTTGCGCGCGAACGCCGGCTGCTTAAGCAACACGCTGCCGGCGAAGACGAATTGAACCGGCCTTTCTGCTTTGAGCTTTGAGCTTTGAGCTTTGAGCTTCCCGCACAAGCGGGCTGCGCAACTCACCGCGTCCTTGGCCAGGCTGTGCGCCGCGCCTTCGAGTATGTCGCGCGCGATGGCGTCGCGTTTGGTGCCGGCCTTGAACACTTCGACGGCCAGAGCCGCGATGTCCGCCTTGTTCGCGCTCTGCGCCCACGGGATGAGGTCGTTTGGCTCGTTGAGCGAAAGCGCGCGGAGGATTTGTTGGCCGAGGCGGGACCATCCGCCGTCGCGGTCGAGGTAATAGACCACCGCCTTGAGCGCACGCAGGCCGATCTCGAAGCCGCTGCCCTTGTCGCCAAGCAAATGACCCCAGCCGCCGAACTGGAGCGCGCGGCCATCTGGCGTGCGCCCGTAGCAGCACGAGCCGGTGCCGCTGACGACGAGGACTTGGGGAAGTGCGGAATGCGGAATGTGGAATGCGGAATCCGCGGCGAGGGCGGTTTCGAGATCGTTCGTCGCGTGACACGAAACACCGGGCCAGACTTTTCCAGCAGCGCTGCGGATGCGTTGCCATTCCTTTTCACCGCGCGCGCCGGCAAGGCCGATGGCGAGAGCGGATGGCTTCGGCAACGAGCGGGCGATGGCGCGCAGATGACGGACGAGTTGTGCGTCGGTCAGCAGGCGGAGATTCGCCGGGCCGGTCTCGACGCGCTGAAGCAGCTTGCCGCTGGCGTCAGCCAGCAACGCGACGGTGCGCGTGCCGCCGCCCTCGATGCCGAGGAGGAGCGGCGATGGCGGCGTGGGCGCTTTCATGCGGGCGGAGTTTTGACCCAAAGACGCCAGGACGCAAAGGGGAAGAAGAATTGAAACTTGGTTCGCGCCGGCCATTGCGCTATCCGTCTGCGCATGAACGCAACGGAACAGGCCGTCCTCGATGCGCTGCTCGAACTGGACGCCGCCGTCAAACTCAAGTCGGGCGCGGGTCCGAAGCCTTCACTCGCGCCGTTGCTCGCGCGGTTGGACAAGCTGGCCGTCCAGTTGCCGCCCGGGAGCGACGAGGAGCTGCGGCACTTCCTCCAACAGCGCAGCTACGAGAAGGCGCTGATCCAGTTGCGGGGCGAGCGCGCGGCCAGCGGGACGTGCGGACTGTGAGGTTTTCAGGTTGTCAGGTGCGTTCACGTATCGTTCCACCTGTCGCCTGAAAGCCGCTCTGCGCCATGCTCACTGACACCATCGCAGCCATCGCGACGCCGCTCGGTGAGGGCGGGCTGGCGGTCATCCGCGTGTCGGGCAATGACGCGCTCGCGGTGGCGGATAAATCCTTCGAGCCTGCCGGCAAATCGTCGCTGAAGCCATCCGCGGCGCCGACGCACACGATTCACTTCGGCAAGATCATGCGCCACGGCCGCGTGGTGGACGAGGTTCTGGTCGGCGTGATGCGCGCGCCGCGGACGTTCACGCGCGAGGACACGGTCGAGATCACCTGCCACGGCGGATTGCTCGCGGCCAAACTGGTGCTCGACACCGTTTTGGAAAGCGGCGCGCGGCTGGCCGAGCCGGGAGAGTTTACAAAGCGCGCGTTCCTGAACGGCCGCATTGATCTCGCGCAGGCCGAGGCGGTCGCGGACTTGATTCACGCGCGCACAGAGCTGGCGCTCGACGCGGCGAACGAGCAGCTCGCGGGCAAGCTTTCGCAGCGCATCAACCAGCTCCGCGACGAGATGATGCTCACGCTCGCCCACGTCGAGGCGCACATCGATTTCCCCGACGAAGACATCGCGCCGGACACGCGGGCGCAACTCATCTCACGGCTGGAACACGGCGTCGAGTTCATGGACGAATTGCTGCGCACGGCGAA
>DATDFH010000475.1:0-2785 GCA_036522715.1 Verrucomicrobiia bacterium | reverse complement strand
CGCTGAACCGCGCCGGCACGTATCGTGTGAAGCTCGTCGCCGCCGACACAGGTTTCGACAACACCTTCAGCCCACAGTTTGAAATCAAACTCACTTCCGATCTGGTGCCGCGCATCGAGTTGGTCGAACCACAAAAGGATTTGCTCGTGCCCGCCGATGAACAACTTCCGCTGGTGGGCCGCGCGGAAGATGACCTTGGACTCGCCGCCATCACTCAATCGACTCGTGTGAACGCCGGTCTCTGGATCGACACAACACTCGCGACGCCGTCGAATCGCGTGGCGGTGGTGACGCAGCAGTGGGATCTCGCGACGTTGAAGCTCAAGCCCGGCGATCAAGTGACGACGAAGCTTGTGGCCACCGACCTCAAGGGCAACCGCAGTGAATCGTTGCCGGCCAAGCTCACCATCGCCGCGGCGGGCATCGACCTGCGCCGCCTGCAGGCCGTGGAATCGCGCAAGCGACTTCAGGACAGCGTGGCCGAACTCGCAAAGGCGGTGACTCAACTCGACCGCGCCGCGGGCGAAGCGAACGGCCGCCCGGCCAAAGGCGAACTACGTGCGGCACAGGCACGGCTGGGCCTGTTGCCGCAGTTCGAAGAAGCCGAACGCCTCGCCGACGCCGCGCTGGCGAAGCTCAAAGCCGCGTTGTCCAAAGTTCGCAGCGGTCGCGAAGCGTCGGACCTCGCCGTTGCCGGCGTTGCGCTCGCGCAGCTTCGTCACGACTTGCTTGGCGCGGTGCAGGCGGACCTGCGGGCGGTTGATCTCGCATCAACCAATGTTCCGTTGTCAGGAAAAGATTGGTTCGCCGCCACCCAGCCACTCCGCCGCGCGGCGGAACTTGCGCGATCCGTCGAAGCGCGCCTCGGGGATCTCCTCGCGGCGGAACATGCCGATGTCGGCTACGAGAGCGTGGCGTATCTCGTTGCGGAACAGTCGCGGCTCGCCCGGCGCGGCGCCGTGCTGCGTGCCGACGACAAAGCCGGATGGACGGATTACGCCCGGCGCATGGAGAGTTCGACCCGCGAGGCGAAGTCGCTCGAGGAACAACTCCAGACGTGGAGCGCGCGCCAGCCCGTGAGTCTCGCCAACCGCACCAAGAAGGCCGCGCTATCTCTGGGACGCAGCCGCACCATTCTGGAACGCGGACTCGCCGCGATCAAGGACCCACGTGACGCGGTGAAACTCGCGGCGCCGTTTCAGAACGATCTCAACAACGGCGCCGTCGAACTCACCGCCGCCCGCATCGAATCGGCGCGAGCCGCGGATCGCGCGCGCGATGCACTTTATCAAGCCGGCGCCGGGGCGCTCGACGCGTTGAACCGCCTCACCGCTTCCGCCACGCCGCCCACCAAGTCGCGCAAACCCTCACTGGCCACCGACGCGCAACTTCGCCAGACGTGGAGCGCGGCGGTTGCGCAGTTGAAGACTCGCGTCGAGTTGGAAGAGTCGCGGACCGATGCCGACTCGCAATTTGTCGCGGACCTCGCGCACGCCGCGGACGCGCTTGCCGCACTCCAAAGCGCACACGGTTCGCTCGACGACTTGAAATCCGCCGCGACGGCGCTCGGTGAATTGGAAACGTCGTTGCGCCTTCTCGAAACGAGCCGCCGCTTTCGCGAAACGTCGGCCGCGCTGCGCGACATGGCCAATCAGGAGCGATGGGAGTTGAGCAGCCCGCTGGCCGGCACGGCGCGCCCGCGCGACTGGCAATGGCTCAAGGGCCGCTGGACGGCGATGCCGCGCGAAACCCGCAATCCGCCGCTGGCCCCGGATGTCGAGGCACGCTTGCGCGAAGTCACGACGAACGCACCTTCGGCCGAAGTGACGCGAGAGATGGACGCGCGTTCCAATCGCCGCACGCGCGCCATTTCAGTCGCGCCGCAACTGGATCAGTTGATGGCGATGCTGGACGAGATTGCGCGCAGCTTGAACTCGAACCTGAACTCCGCGCGCGACGCCATCACCCAGGCCGCGCCGAAACTCAGCGAGCGGATGGAAGGTTTGGCGCGGAAGGCGGAGGCATTGGAGCACGAAACGGCGGAGCACAAGCAACGCGCGGAAAAAATGGAGGCACCGGCGGCCCGCGAAAAGACTTCTGCGCTGCTGACGAAACAACAGGAGTTGGTCGGGCAAATCGACGAGGTGCGCACCATCCTCCGCCGCGAGGCGAATGCCGCCGACCTCATGGACGCGGAGGCACGCGAGAGCGCGCGTGATGCCGACGACGCCGACGCGATGTTGCGCGATCCCCCGCGCAAGGCGGCCGACTCACTCCGCGACGCCACGGCCGAGGACCCGGGCCTTTCGCCGGCGGAAAATCTGGCGAACGCAAATGCGGAACAGGCCAAGACCACGCAGTCGCTCAAGCAACTGGCCGAACACTACCGCAATTCTGAATCGGGCAAGTCGGCGCTCTCGCGCAGCCGGTTGCGCCAGGCCGAAGAACAGCTCGGCATGAAGTCGTTGCTCGATAACCGCTACTCGCAAGCCGCGGCGCTTGCGGAACTGGCGAAGCTTTCTCCACAGGAACAGATGACAAAGCTCGAAGAGGCCCTCAAGAACAGCCCGCCCATGCAGCAGGAATTGAGCAGCATCATGCGCGAAGCGCTCGACTCGGCCGGCGCCGCGCTCGCGCAAGCCGCCGGCGACGAGAAGACGCTGGCGGATCGGTTGCACGATTCTGGGAACCGCCAGGCTGCCCAAGCTGCCGACGCCGCCGCCCAAATGAAGCGGCTGCAGCAGGACGCACAGAAGCTGGCGCAGCAGAAAATCCCCGAAGCGAT
>DATDFH010000474.1:0-11403 GCA_036522715.1 Verrucomicrobiia bacterium | reverse complement strand
GGGCGAAGTTTATGCCGGTCAAATCAAGACCGCGGCTTCTGAAGTGGTCCAGGGTCTCATCGAAAACAATGCCACCGCGAAGCAGAGCGAAACATTCCGCAATTTCGCCCAGCTCATGAAATGGTGCGCCAAAGCCAGCCGGCTGGATGTCCGCACCAATGCCGACAATCCCGAACAGACCGCCAACGCCGTCTGCTTCGGCGCGACGGGCATCGGCCTTTGCCGCACCGAGCACATGTTCTTCGAGGGCGACCGCATCGACGCGATGCGCGAGATGATCCTCGCCGAGAAGACCGAGGACCGGCAGAAGGCGTTGGCCAAGCTGCTTCCGTATCAACGCGAGGATTTCCTCGGCATGTTCAAGGAACTCAAGGGCCTCCCCGCCACGATTCGTTTCCTCGATCCGCCGCTGCACGAGTTTCTCCCGCACGATCACGGTGCGCAGAATCTCCTCGCGGAAAAGCTCCGCGTGTCCGCTGACAAAATCACCAAACGCGTGCACGACCTGCACGAGTTCAACCCGATGCTCGGCCACCGCGGTTGCCGGCTCGGCATCGCCTATCCGGAAATTTCCACGATGCAGGCACGCGCCGTCTTCGAGGCCGCCGCCGAATGCCAGAAAGCCGGCATCAAGGCCCGGCCCGAGATCATGATCCCGCTCGTCGGCTTCAAGAAGGAACTCGACCTCCAGGTGGCCGTCGTCCACGAAGTCGCCCAGCAGGTGCAGAAGGAGAAGAAGGTGAAGCTCACCTACTCGGTCGGCACGATGATCGAAGTGCCGCGCGGCGCTCTGACCGCCGACGAGATCGCGCACACCGCCGAGTTCTTCAGCTTTGGCACCAACGACCTCACTCAGACCGCGCTCGGTATGAGCCGCGACGACTCCGGCAGCTTCCTGCCGCACTACGCCGAACTGGAGATCGTGAAGAAGAATCCCTTCGCGACGATCGACCAGACCGGTGTGGGCCAGTTGATGCAGATCGCCATCGAGAAGGGCCGCCAGACCCGGCCCGACATCAAGCTCGGCATCTGCGGTGAACACGGCGGCGATCCAGACTCAGTGAAGTTCTGCCACAAGCTCGGCCTAAGCTACGTGAGCTGCTCGCCGTTCCGCGTCCCCGTCGCCCGCCTCGCCGCCGCGCAGGCGGCGATCGCCGACGAAAAGGCAAAGGGCGCGAAGAAGAAGAAGTAAGCGGCGATTGGCTGCGACTCTGTCGCGTCAAAATCATTCAATTCATGGGCCGCTTCGGGAAACCGGAGCGGCTCTTCGTTTGTGCCGACTTGAGCCGCGCACGGCTGTTGGTATCGTGTCGGCGTGCCGCAGCCCGTTTTACCGGAAGTCACGCCCGACATTGGCGTGAAGGACGAGACGAAGGACGATCTCGATCCGGGTTATCTTGTGATCTGCTGGGATGATCCGGTGAACCTGATGGATTACGTGACGCATGTTTTCCAAAAAGTTTTCGGCTGGCAACGGCAGAAAGCCGAGCATCACATGCTCGAAGTCCACACGCAGGGCAAGAGCCTGCTCACGCGCGAGTCGCTCGAAAAGGCCGAGCACTACGTCCACCAGCTTCACGGCTATGGGCTGCACGCGACGATGGAATCCGGCGAATGAAGCTCGTCAAACGCCACAGGCAGACGCTCGTGTTCGAACTGGGCGCGCGCGAACGCGAGCTGGTCATCCACGCGCTGCGGCTCTATCCGCAACTCAATCCCGATTACCACCGCATCACTAAGGCGAAGCGCGGACGGAAGCTCGAGGAAGCGCAAAAGCTACTCGTTGAAGCGATGACCGAACGCTGTGCTGAAAACCGCCAGCTCGTGGCGACCTTCATCCGGGAGAAGCTCGGCGGCGCCCCGGTTGAGACGGAGAAGCGCGCACGCGGAAAGATACTCCTCATGCTCACACGCGCGCAGGCCGACTGGATGCTCGAAGTGCTGAATGACGTGCGCGTGGGCAGTTGGGTGAAACTGGGCCGGCCGGACCAGACGGATGTGCGGTCGATGAGGCTCAGCGCGGAGAACGTGGCCGCGTTCGGCGTGATGGAGTTTTGCGGCTATCTTCAGATGATCCTGCTGGAAGCACTGCAGGGCTGACGGGGCAGATCCGCGCTCGAATGGTGTCCAGCAGCGACTGTCCAAATTGCCGCCAGTGCCCAACGTACGGCGCATGACGACGAGCCTTGCACTGGCGGTTTTCCTCACGTTTTCACGGGTCACAATGAGATCGTACCCTGGTCCGCCAGTGGAGTGAAAGTTGCTCCCAAGCCGGTGAAATGCGATCTCATTCAGGAGACACTGCCCAGTTCGCGGACAGTGTCGCCGGCCGGGTTTGCCCAGGCTGGCGGCGATGGGAATGCGCGTGCCAAGGAGATTATTGCAACGGGCACTCAGACGGAAAGGTCGCGCGATGAAATCGCCGGGCAATCTTTCCATCCGCAGCAAGCTGACGCTGATCGTCATGGCGACGAGTTGCACGGCGCTGATCGTGGCTTCGGTGGCGCTCGGTGTGTACGACCAATTGAGTTTCCGCGCGAACCTGCTTCAGGACGTGGTGACGCGCGCGGAGATCATCGGCAACAACAGCACCGCGGCGTTGAGTTTCGGTGACCCGCGGCCGGTGGAGGAAACGCTCGGCGCCCTGAGCGCGGATCCGCATCTGGTCGCCGCGGCGGTGTATGATTCGGCCGGCAACGAGTTCGCCCGCTATGATCGCGCGGGAGGACGCAGCGCGGCTCCGCCAAAACCGGCGGCCGCTTCGGCGCAATTCATCAACGGAAACCTCGATGTCTGGCACTCGATTCATTTCCGAGGCGAGCGGCTTGGAATGGTTTTCCTGCGCTCGGACCTGGCCGAGTTGCGGGCACGGCGCGAACGTACGATCGGCATCACGGCGCTCGTGCTGGTCGTCGCGGCAGGGGTTGCGTTCCTGCTGGCTTCCGGGTTGCAGCATCTGATCTCCCGACCGCTGCTCCGGCTTCTGCAGACCACAAACGCCGTTGCCATCAACAAGGACTACGGAATTCGTGTCCCAAAGAATTCCGACGACGAACTTGGCCGGTTGATCGATGGCTTCAATGAAATGCTTTCGCAGGTCCAGACGCGCGACGTGGCGTTGCAGCGCGCGCAGGCGGAACTCGAACAACGCGTGGCCGGGCGCACGCGCGAGCTGGCCGAGGCGAATGACAGCCTCAAGTCCGAGGTCACTGCCCACAAGCACGCACGCGAGGAATCCGAACACTTGTCGGGCCAGCTCGAAGCCGCCTTCGAGCATTTGCAGCGGCAGGTCGTCGAGCGCAGCGAGGTGCAGGAGGCCTTGCGCCGGTCTGAGGAACGTTTCTCGAAGGCTTTCAAAGCCAGCCCCGTGCCGCTGGCCATTCTTACCCGCAGAGGGGGCGCGTTTGTCGATGCCAACGACGCGTTCGCCGGACTGGCCGGGCGCCCGCGCGACGAGATCATCGGGCGGACCTTGTTTGAAATGCCTTTGTGGTCGGCCGGCGAAACGCGCGCGCGGCTGGAGAAGTTGCTCGCGGCGGGGGAACCCTTGCGCAATTGCGAGTGCCGGATCGGCGGCGAGAGCGAGACGGGCCGCGCGGCATTGCTGTCGGCGGAGGCCTTCGAACTGGGCAGCGAACCGTGCGTGTTGTTGATGACGCAGGACATTTCGGAGCGGGTGAATCTGGAGGCGCAGTTGCGCCAGGCGCAGAAGATGGAAGCCATCGGCCAGCTTGCGTCGGGCGTGGCGCACGATTTCAACAATCTCCTCACCATCATCCAGGGTCACACGCAGCTCGTCCTCACCACGCAGCCGTGCACCGGGAAGGGGCGCGAGGCGTTGCAAAAGGTCATCAACGCCAGCCAGCGCGCGGGC
This sequence comes from Verrucomicrobiia bacterium, assembly GCA_036522715.1. Lineage (GTDB taxonomy): Bacteria > Verrucomicrobiota > Verrucomicrobiia > Limisphaerales > JACQFS01 > DATDFH01. The sequence continues at coordinate 7,529 of DATDFH010000474.1, read as the reverse complement.
CAGTTGACGCGTCAATTGCTCACCTTCAGCCGCAAGCAGCTCGTCCAGCTTCGCACGCTCGACCTCAATCAGATCGTGGACAACATCCGCGCGATGCTCGGGCCGCTGCTGGGCGAAGGCGTGCGGCTCCATTGGAAACCGATGGCGAACCTGCCGTCCATCGAGGCCGACGCCGGCATGTTGGAACAGGTCGTGGTCAATCTCGCCGTCAACGCCCGCGATGCGATGGCCCGTGGTGGCGATCTCATCCTGAGCACTGTGCTCTACGAGATCGACGCCAGCTACGTCCGCTGCCAGCCGCAGGCGCGGGCCGGTCGTTTCGTCTGCCTGCAAGTCAGCGATAGCGGTTGCGGGATGGATGCGGGAACTCTTGAGCACATCTTCGAGCCGTTCTTCACGACCAAGGGCGTCGGCAAGGGCACGGGCCTCGGCCTCGCGACGGTTTATGGAATCGTCAAACAACACCGCGGCTGGGTCGAGGTGGTGAGCCAGGTGGGGATGGGAACGACGTTCAAGATTTTCCTGCCCGTTGCCTCCGTGGCGACCGTGCAGGCAGAACGGGGCACCGACCCCGGCATCACCTGCGGCGGAAATGAAACCATCCTCGTGGTCGAGGACGAACCGCTGTTGCGGGAGTTGGTGACGGAAATCCTGCGCGGCTTTGGCTACAGCGTCCTCGAAGCCACGCATGGCAAGGACGCGCTGGCGCTGTGGCAGCGGACGCCGCGCAAGATCGATCTGTTGCTCACCGACATGATGATGCCCGAGGGGATGACCGGTTGGGAACTGGCCGAGCAACTGCGCGCGCGCGCGCCCGACTTGAAGGTGGTTTACACCAGCGGTTACAGCACCGAACTCTTCGGCCGCGACCTCCAGCTCGACGACCGCGCCAACTTCATCGCCAAGCCGTACAATCCCCGCACGCTTGCAACCGCGGTGCGCGAGTGTCTGGACCGGTAGCGCTCAAACTTCCCTTTCATACTCTTACTCCTACTCGTTCTCTTACTCGTTTCATGGAGATGAGTATGAGTACGAGAAAGAGTAGGAGTAGGAACGGGTTCAATCCACGGAGGAAAAGATTTGATGCCGGCGCGGCGCCGCGTAACCTGCGCGCACTCCGCCTATGAAAACCTCCGCCTTGCCGCTCCTGTTCGCTGCTTCACTTTCCCTCTCCGCTGCCGAACTCACTCTGCCCAGGTTCCGCATCGTGGACATCGACACGCAGGTTGAGATTGGCTACGGCCTCGCCATCGCCGACGTGGACGGCGACGGGAAACCCGACATCCTCCTCGCCGACAAGAAGACCGTGCAGTGGTATCACAACCCCGATTGGAAGAAGCACATCATCGCCGAGAACCTCACCGAGAAGGACAACGTGTGCATTGCCGCCGCCGACATCAATGGCGACGGGAAGTGCGAGGTCGCCGTCGGCGCGGAGTGGAATCCCGGCGACACGGTCAACAGCGGCGCGGTCTTCTACCTCATCGCGCCCAAGGACCGCACGCAGAAGTGGGAGCCGGTGAAGTTGCACCACGAACCGACCGTCCACCGGATGCACTGGATCAAGAACCCCGCCGGCAAGTTCGAGTTGATCGTCAAGCCGCTTCACGGCCGCGGCAACAAGAACAACGAAGGCGCCGGCGGCCACGTGCTCGCCTACACCATGCCCGCCGATCCGAAACAGGAATGGAAGACCACCATCGTGAGCGACATTCTCCACGCGAGCCACAATTTCCAGCCGATCAACTGGGACAACGATCCCGAGCACGAGTTGATCATCGCCGCCAAGGAAGGCGTGTGGTGGTTCGGCCAGAGCAGCGGCCAGTGGAAGAAGCGCCAGCTCACCGACGTGTGGGCCGGCGAAGTGCGCGACGGCCTGCTCCCCGGTGGCCGCCGATTCTTCGCCACCATCGAGCCGATGCACGGCACCACCGTCGCGGTCTATGCGCAGCCCGCCGGCAAGGGTCTATGGGAACGCACGCAACTCGACGACACACTCAAGGACGGCCACGCCGTCGCCATCGGCGACGTGCTTGGCAACGGCACGCAGCAGATCGTCGTCGGCTGGCGCGCAATGAATCCCAAGGGCGTCCCCGGCATCCGGCTCTACGCTCCCGAGGACAAGGACGGCAAGCAGTGGAAATCCCTTGCGGTGTCAGGTCCGGAAGTCGCCGTCGAGGACATGAAACTCGCGGACCTGAATGGCGACGGCAAACTCGACATCATCGCCGCCGGCCGGCAAACGAAAAACCTCCGTGTATTCTTCAACGAAGGCGCGAAGTAAGGATCAAGTCGCCGGCGTCGTTAAGGGCGGCCGACTGTGCGTCTTCTCCATCAGCCCCACGATGAGGAACGCCGCCAACGCCGCGCCGAGTGACACGAGATATGGGCACTGAAATTTTCCGACCAACGATCCAAACACCCACACACCCGTGCCCGCCGCCAGCGACGCCATCGCTGCGCGCACGCCGCCGAAACTGCTGAACAGCCCAAAGGTCATCACCACGAAGATGCCCGCGCTGCCGAACGACGACGCGCTCTCAACCAGTTCGTAAATCGTGCTCGCGGACAGCGCGAGGCCGTAGGCGATCACCCCGCCGACCACAACGCCGATGCGCGCCGCGCGCAGCTTGGTGCTCTCGCTCATCCCCGGACACAACGGCACGATGAGATTGTGCGACACCACCGCCGCCGCCGCCAGCAGCGTGCTATCGACGGTCGAAAGAATCGCCGAGATCAACCCGCCGATGAACAGGATGTAGAGAAAGGTGTGCAGATGTTTTTGCGCCAGCATCGGCAGGAATTGTTCCGGGTCTTTCAAGTCGGGCAGCAGCGACGCGCCGATCAAACCGAGGAATGCCGGCACCAGGCCGATCGTGAGATACATTCCGGCGCCCAAGAACGTCGAGCGTTGTGCCACCTTGGGCGACTTGGCGGCGATGATGCGCGAGACCAGTTCCTGCGCCACCACCGAGCCGAAGATGGGCACCGCCCACGCTTCGAGCACCTGCCACCATGAGGTGTCCTTGCCGCCGAAGATCTGCAGCCGCTCCGGGCCCACGGCTTTCCACGCGTTGGAAATCGTTCCCGGTTCGCTGCCGATGACGATGACCAATGCGGCCAGCCCGATGATGATCCCGATGCCTTGCACGAAATCGGTCAGCACATCCGCGCGCAATCCACCGGTGAACGTGTAGCCGATGACCAGCGCCGCCGCGATGGCGGTCGAAATTTGCACTCCTGTTCCCGCGGTCGCGTCGATCATCTGCCCAAACGCGCGGATTTGCGCCGCGGCCCAGAAGATCGAAGTCGGGGCCATCAGCAGCACGACGAACCGCTCCACGCCCACCGAGTAACGCTCGCGAAAAAGATCGGCGACGGTCGTCAACTTGCGTCGATAGAGCGGCAACGCGAAGACCAGCCCCATGAACAACAGGCAGGCCGAATACCCGAACGGGTCCGCCGAGCCGCCGGACAATCCGTCCTTGTAGAAGCGGCCCGCCGCGCCGATGCACGTCTCCGCGCCGAACCACGTGGCGAAGATGCTGAAGGTGGCCAGCCCGTAACCGAAGCTGCGCCCGGCGAGCAGATAATCCGACTCGTTCTTGATCCGGCTCGACACCACAACGCCGATCAGGAACTGAACGACCACGTAGGCGAAGACGCCGAAGAGGACCCAATTCACGCTGCTCTCGTACCGGGTGCAACGCCGTGCCGTCAAGCGCAGCGTCAACCTTCTCCCTCAACTCCTCCCCTCCTACTCGTTCTCATACTCATACTCTTACTCTTTTTCAGCGAACGCAGAGTAAGAGCAGGAGCAAGAGTATGAGCCAAGCCCGAGCCTCTATGGCCCTGGTGGCGGCACGGGCGGCTGCAACGGATGATCCTCCAGCAAACTCTGCTGCATGTAGAGATCGAGCTTCTCCGGCTGGCGCGGGAACTTCGCCGCAATCGCCAGCAGGTCGAGGAACAGCATCAGTTGCAGATTCTCACGCGCGGCCTTCTTGCCTTCTTGCGTCGTCGTCTTGGCGGCGGTGGACGACTCACTCAACGCGTACACCGCCATCCAGCCCGCCTTCAACGCCGTTGCCTCCGCGACCACCGGCGCGCCGAGGTCCGCCTGATGCGCCGTCACGCCGTTGACCAGCGTCTGCAAATGATTCGCCACCTGGTCGTCCGTGCAGGTGCTGAACACCCCGCGCCCCTGCGGGCAGCACTCGACCACTTCCGGCGCGTTCGGCCCGTACTTCGCGGCCACCGCGGCGAGGATCTTGCCCACCTTGTCGGGCAGAGTTTTGCGGAAGTCGTCCTTGACCATCTTGCGCGCCTTGCGCAGGCCGAGCTTGGTCTGGTCGTCGGTGAAACAATTCTCCACGAGCGTCAGCGCGCTGGTCGTGGCGGTGATGCGCGCGGCGAACTCCACCGGGTCAGTGGCGATCATCCGCTGCAAATGATCGGTGCTGAACGCGAGCAGTTCCGCGAGGCTGATGCCGGCGGCATCGAATGGGTTTTCCAGGTAATGATGCAGGTTTCTCATAGTGGTGGGGGTGATGTCGTTTGGTGAATCGTACCGGACTCCGCTGCCAAAAAATGCGAATCCGTAGCGTGCCATGATTTTGCAAACCCCCGGTGGGTTGGGCGGACAGTGGCAGACCCGGCAGGTGTGTCAATCTTACTCTTTCACTAAAAACCCGCCCTCAGACCCTCCGGGAGCCGAGAAACTCGTCCGTTTCCGTCCAAATTTGGCGTTTCCGATGCAAGTGGCTGTTTTCCAAGTGCTTGGACCTGCCGCCGAACCTCTAGGGAAGCGACCGCCAGAATCTGTACGACCTCCGAACCCATTCGGAAGCCACCGCCGAAATCTGTACGACCTCCGAATCGATCCGGAATGGACCGCCAAAACGGCGATGACCATCCAACCGATCCGGAAGGAACTGCCAAAACGGCGACGACCTCCAAACCGCTTGGGAAGCCACCGCCAGAATCTGTACGACCTCCGGACGGGTTGGGAAGGGATCGCCAAAACGGCGATGGCTTCCAGAGCGTTCCGAGGACAGGTCGAGGATCGCGAATGTGCGCGGTATCACTTCTTTATTTTGACCTGAATGACAGCCTCCGAACCATCTAAGAAGCGCGGCTTTGGTGTATCTAGCATCCGGTGCAACTCCTCGATCATTGCTCTAACTATCGCACTTCCATCTAACGAATACTTCCGGATCTCTCCGAAAATCGTGCCTTCTAAATAGTCACCAGAACCGATCCATTTCTTTAGGTCGCCAATCGTCGTTGTACCGTCCGGGGCGTCTTTCTCGAAGTTTAGCTTTTCTGGCTTCAAGTGAACCAGTGCATTTCGCAGCTCGACCAGTTTCGCGAAGTGAATGAAAGGATCGCCATTCAACTTGAAGTTTGAACCAGAAACAGCGAGCGGAAGATGAATCCACTTGTCCTTAATAGAGGCTTCGTCCAGCCGGAGGGTCTTGCCATTGTCCCGCTGAAATCTGCAGGCCCCTTTGCCATGCTTTTCAATGACGAAGTTGATATAGGACTCAAGTGTGCACTGCCACAATATCAAGGCTGTGATGCTAAAGTACAGTGACCGCGGTAACTGGTGGTCCTTAATTTCCTTCTGAACCTCCAAGGCGGCATGCCAGTAGTACGAACAGAGAAACTGAGATTGGAGGATAACTTTCATCTGGTCTCGGCGGGGGCGAGACAGCACCTCTCACAGAGATCAAGGAGTCAGAGCTCTTCCCGTGTATTCCCAAATCCGAAGGTTGGCGTAAATTTTCCCGGTCGGGCGTGCAAGGACAGTTGCGATCCGCTTTTCGTCGTCTTGAAGCGTCACAAGTTGGACCTTCATCTTCGCCAAATCTTCCTGCTGATTCTCCGCGTTCACTGCCATCAAATTGGCTCGCCTGCGCTGAGCCATTGCGGCATCCACGTACTCTTGTGAGCCGGCAGCACCAGTTAATGCTACCGCGTCTGCAACCTTAGCGGCTCGGGCGTCCGCCTCGACCTTCGAAGCGAAACCTTCAAGTCGACTTTGCAAGTCTTGAACCTTCCCAAGAATCCCACCCACTTCTGCGGGAAGATTGGCGAAGAGAATCTCTTGCTGTCGGCCTTGGGCTTCTACCAAACATTTCGAGTACCCGTAGCTGCCTGTGATTTTCAACACCCGGATTCTCTGTTCCTCGCCGCGGGCATTTTCCGCCTGAAACAACCGTACGCGTTCCGCCTGTTGCCTAGCAGCACTCTCCTCCTGCTTCTGTTTTTGCACGGCCAGATATTTTGCGGCCTTTTCTGGATCGTAATATTTCGTCCTAAATGGCTCAGGCAAGTTTTCCAGTTTTACGCGTGTGCCGCCGCCCTGAAACATGACGACTGCATCACCGGCGGTCACACTTGTAATCCTCGCATTCGTAAAAACTCTGTCGCCGACACTTAGAATTGGGATGATCTCATTCGTTTGAGCCGATACGAGACCCGCGAATAGGAGAGAGCTGATTACGATTTTCATCGCGATGCCTTTTGAAATCCAAGTCAGTGGAGACTCGGTTGGACTCCGGCCATCAGCCGGTTCGCCTCGCAGAGAATTGTTAGCGCGGCCATCCATTTGAACGCAGCCCGAATATCCCGTTTACCTTGAATTCGCAAGCCGAATATCGGCCTCAGTTCACCTGCAGCTTGAGGACGTTCTTTAGAATCGTCCGCCCGATCTCGGTGAGGATGCTCTCGGGGTGGAATTGCACGCGCATGTTTCGCCTCACCCGTGCCACTTCTGCAATTCGAGGATGTTGCCCTCCGGGTCGCACAGGTAGATGAGTGTGAGCTTGCCGGCGCCGGGGATGTCGAGGGTCACGAGCTGGCCGTAGTCGCGCCCGCCCCACTTGAGGATTTCGGCGCGCTTGGCCTCCACGTCGGGCACCTCGAAGGCGATGTGCGCGAAGCCGGGGCGCTTGATGGCGGGCGGGAGGGCGGGATCGTTGTTCGTGTATTGGAAGATTTCCAGCGTCGGGCCGTGGTCGCCGTGGCCGGGAAGGCGGAGGTGCCGGCCGCGGGCGTTGCCGCCCTTGACGCCGGTGAGCTTCTCGAAGTTGTCGCCCTTGTGGTCGCGCTCGCTGCTGATGGGCACGCAGTCGAAGACCTGCGTGTAGAAGTCCATCATGCGCTGCCAGTCGTTGGCGATGAGGTTGGTGTGGGCGTAACGGATCGCGCTGTTCATCGGCTCATACTCTTGCTCGTTCTCTTACTCTCCGCCCCGGGTGTGCCGTGACGGAAAGCAGAGCAAGAGTATGAGTAAGAGAACGAGTATGAAAAGCCGGAAGAGTTGAAGCACGCCCCGTTGACAAAATCCCGGTGGGCGTCAACACTCGCGCCCGCTTAGCTGATGAAAATTCTCGCCCTGACACCCGCCATCGCCGGCCTGCTGCTCGCCGGTTCTCCTCCTGCGTCCGCTGCAGTCGCTGACTTCAATACGCAGGTCAAACCGCTGCTCGAATCCTCGTGCGTGAGCTGCCACAAGGAAAGCA
>DATDFH010000473.1:0-4527 GCA_036522715.1 Verrucomicrobiia bacterium | reverse complement strand
CCCATTGGAGTGACGGTGTGGTTGAGCGCGCCGTAAAGCGACGTGGTCTTTGGCGCGTCGCGGCGGAGCGGCTCGAGGATTTCGAGGTTGTGGAGCGTGGTGCCGTCGAGTGTGAGGAAGTCGGTGACCTGATAGCACGAGAGCCGCGTCAGGTTCGACACGTCACGCCGCAGGTTCTGCGTGAGGTAATGCAGCACCGCGCCCGCCGCGCCGATGGCCGCCGTCTTGTTCTTCAGCCCGAAGCCGTCGAGCGACGCCACTTTGAAATGCTCGCGCACGGTGAACACCGCCGTCTCCGGTGCGAACACCCAGTTGTCATAGCCGCTGAGGATCGGGAACGCCGGCTGGAGCAACCCGCGCAACTTTGCCGCCTCGCCCGGGATGACAATCTCCACGGGACGCAATCGCTCAAGCTCGGTGAGCAGCGTCGCCTCGGTCGCGAGTTCCGTCGTCTTGAAGTCGCCCGTTGTGAGATCAACCACCGCGAGGCCGAACATTTTCCCTTGCGCACAGACCGCCGCGAGGAAGTTGTTCCGCTCGGCGGCGAGCATCCGCTCGTCGAAGTGCGTGCCTGGTGAAAGGATTTGCGTGACCTGCCGCGCGACGAGTTTGCCCGGCTTCGCCTCCTCGGTCTGGTCGCAGATGGCGACCTTGCGACCGGCGCGGAGCAGCCGGCCGATGTAGGTATTGGCCGCGTGATGCGGAATGCCGCACATCGGCACGACACCGCGCCTGGTCAGCGCCACGTTGAGAAGCTGCGCGCCCGTCTGCGCGTCCTCAAAAAACATCTCGTAGAAATCGCCCAGCCGGAACAGCAGCAGCGCGTCCTTGGGCAGCTCACTTTTGATGCGACGATACTGCGCCATCATCGGCGTGAGTTGGGCGTCGGCGGACATGCGTGGCGGGCGTTCTAGCGGAAAGTTTGGCGCGGAGAGAGGAGAAAGTATTCAGGAGTCAGTGTTCGGCCGGGACGTGCACGGAGCCGACAACCGAATCCTGAATCGTGAATCCTAAATTCTTCCCCTCACCGCGCGTTCGCGGAGAACTGCCAGTGTTCATCGAAGAAGTTCGCGTCGGCCACGCCCTTCTCGAGGCGTTCGCCGCGCGGGACGCTCATGTCGATGACGGCCCAATCGGGGAGCTTCGGTGTCTGCTGCGAGTTGCTCAAACCGCCGATGGGCGCGAAGGTGAAGCCGCTGTTGATCACCACGTAGCGCTTCGGGTTGAGCGGATTGGGGAAGATGAACGCGGGCACGTAACGATCGGCGGGCCACACTTTGCCGGCGACGGCCAGGCCGTTGGCGCTCCACTTGATCGGCAGTTTGTCCGCGATGCGGGCGTAGAGCTTGTTCGCCACCGGATCGCCGAAAATGACCAGGTTGTGCTCCGCGATGTCGGCGTCGGTGACAGCGGTGTCGTTCTTCACGCGCGGCTCGCCGCGATGCTGGCGACGCCATTGCGTGGTGGCATAATGGAATTCGTCGGTCGTCCACGCGGCGACCTGCGGGTTCGCCGCCCAGCCGGAGGGCTTGACGAAGAGGAAGCTCTCCATGAACGCGTCGTCGATCGGGCCTTGGAGACCGTGGCGCTTGCGTAATCCGCCTTGGTTGGCCTCTCCAACCTGCCAGCCGGGGACTGCATTCTTTTCCAACTGGATGTGGACTCCGCGGTCACCAATTGACACCGGCACTTTTGCAATCTTCTGGCCGTCAATCTCGACTGTCGGCGACGATCCGCGGGCCATCGGAAGGGTTTTTGGAAACGTCAACGTCACGGCGGAAACATTCCTGGTCTGGAGCTTGACCGTGTTGCCCTCCTCGGCGAACTCGGCATCCACCGTCGCGCGTTCCCAATGCTTCTCCAGCGCGTCCACGGTGACCCATTTCATTTGATTGAAGCGGAGGGAGAAGAGCACGAAGCGCACTTTCTTCGGCAACGGATCGAGGCCCTTGTTGACCGCGTCATCCATGAGCTTCGCGACGACCTCGCGCGCCTGCGGTTCGTAACGGTGGCCGGTCTTGGGGCCGATGATGTGCGTCATCTTCATCCCCTCGGCACGGAGCGCGGATTCCATCAGGTCGGCCGCGCGTTTCTGCGGATCGTCCTCGCCGCTGTAGGCGACGAGCGTGGTGTTGAAATAGTTCGCCGCGTAATTTGTCGCGTCGTAAAGGCGCCAGAGTTTCTGCTCGTACCACGCGGGCTTGGGAAATTGATCGGCGATGCCTTGATAAACCCACACGTCAGTGAAGCCCGCGCCCGGATTCACTGCGGCCCAAAGCCCCGCGTGATGCGCACCGAGGTGCCACGACGACGCGCCGCCCATCGAGAAGCCGCGCACGGCAATCTTGTTGTCGTCGATCGGGTAATGCCTCTTCACGTGTTCGAGCGCCTCGAAGGCATCCACCTCGCCGGCGAACTTGTTCGCGTTCATGAACCGGCCGTAGGGGTGCAACACGAACGTGTCGTCGGGCAGGAACTGGCTCGTGGCCTTCTCGCTCATCCGGCCGGTGAGGAAGTTCACCTCGCTCAAAGTGTCGCCGCGTCCGTGAAACCAGTAATCCAACCGGTGCTTATGGCTCTGGCCCGACTTGTAGCTGGCCGGCACGAACAGGCCGTAGGGCTGCACCGATCCGTCGAGCTTCGAGACGAAGCCGCGCACGACGTTGTTGGTCGCCTTCGTCCAGGGCATCAGGCCGACGCGCAGTTGCGCGGCGCGCTCCTGGCCGGCTTTGAGCAGGTTCCGCGCGGAGTCGAATTCCTTCACGGTGAAGAAGATGTCGTCTTCGAGCGCGTAGCGGACGGCGTTGTGGAAAATCTGCACGTCGGGCAGCAGCGAGAGCAACTGCGGTTTGCCCGCGAGCGCTGCTTTGAGCGACTCAATCTCCCCGCCGAGCTTCGTCACACCCGCGGCCAGTTCGGCGCGCACGGCGGGCGGCACGTTGGTGCCCTTGGGCGGGTAGGGGCCGATCTTGTACTGGGGCGTGCCAGTGGCCGCCTTCTTCGCGGGCTTGGCGGCGCTCTTTTTCTTCTCGGCCGCAAACGCGCCGATCGACAGTGACAGCAAGAGCGTGAGAACAAGACGGATTTTCATGATCGAGAACATGACCAGCATAGCGGCGGCGGAATTCAGGGAAAGGGCGGATTTAGGAGGAAGATTGAAGCTTGCGCGCATTGATTTGGAACGTCTGATCGGTTATAGACTGCTCGCCCATGAACCGACCCCGGCCCTTCGGCGCGGCCTTCGCGCTTGGACTACTGCTTGCCGCGCCCGCTGCGCTGGCGCAGACCTACGTGCCGGGCCAGACCTATTTCGGACGGAGCAATTATATCGAATACACCGCGGGGAACTTGCCCATCATCATCTCCGCGCCGCACGGGGGCACGCTCAATCCCGCCGAACTCCCCGACCGTACTTACGGCACGTTTTCCACGGATACCGCCACCGACGTGCTCGCGCGCGACATCCGGGCCACGTTCAGCAATCGCTTCGGCGCGACGCCGCACGTGATCATTTGCCGGCTCGACCGTCAGAAGATTGATTGCAACCGCGAGGTCATCGAGGGCGCGCAGAGCAACGCGCTCACCGGAATTTCGTGGACCAACTTCCAGGACTTCATCGCGGCGGCGAAGCAGACCGTGAGCAACCAGTTCGGCCGGGGATTTTACATCGACCTCCACGGCCATGGGCACGATCTCCAGCGGCTGGAGCTCGGCTACCTGCTGACCGCCAGCGAGCTGGGGCTTTCCGACGCGACGCTCAATGGCAGTTCCAGTTACGCCAACGGGTCGAGCATCCGCGAGTTGAACCAGCGCTCGCCGGTCAACTTCGCCACGTTGCTCCGCGGCAGCAACAGCCTCGGCGGACTGCTCGCTTCCAACGGCTATCCGTCCGTGCCGAGTCCAGCCATTCCCGACCCCGACACCAACGCGTATTTCAACGGCGGCTACAACACCGACGCGCACAGCTCCGTCAACGGCGGCACCATCAGCGGCCTGCAAATCGAGTGCAACTACACCAACGTCCGGGACTCGGCGTTCAACCGGCTGCTCTTCTCCACAAACCTCGCAAAGGCGGTGGACACCTACTGTAGCAACCACTTCCCCCTCAACCTCCACGACAAGCTGCCCGTGCTGTCCTCCATCACCAACCGTACGATCAACGAAGACACCTCCACCGGCCCGATTGCGTTCACGGTCACTGACGACATCACCTCGGCGACCAATCTCGTGCTCGGAAAAATGTCCTCGGACACCAATCTCGTCCCGCTGGCGAAGATCGTTCTCGCAGGCACCGGCACCAACCGCACCGTCACTGTCACGCCCGCGACCAATGCCTTCGGCTCGGCCACCATCACGGTCACCGCAACGGATACAAACGGTGGCACCGGCAGCGAGTCATTCGTCCTCACGGTCAATCCGATCAACGACGCGCCCGTGCTTGCGCCGGTCTCGAACTTTACAGTCAACGCCGGCGTCACGCTCCTGCTCACCAACTCCGCGACCGACCTGGATGGCGATGTGCTCACG
>DATDFH010000472.1:0-2813 GCA_036522715.1 Verrucomicrobiia bacterium | reverse complement strand
TACCACGACGGTTCGCTCCACGATTGCGGATCATCGCCCGGCTCCTTTTCGCTGTGATGAAAAACCTTTCCCAACGAAATGCTCGTCCAGCCGTTGTTCTTGAAATGCTGCGGCAAGGTCACCACATCCGGCATCATCGGACGCAGGAAGGTGTTGTTCGCCATCACGCGCGTCGTGTCAGGACGGCAACCGCTCAGGAGGCTCGCTCGCGAGGGATTGCAGACCGCCTGCTGGCAGTAGGCGCGCTCGAACACCAATCCGCGCGCGGCGAGCTTGTCGATGTTCGGTGAATGAATGTGCTTTGCGCCATAGCAACCGAGGTCCGGCCGCAGGTCGTCCGCGACGATGAAGAGGACGTTCAGTTTTTTCTCAGCGGCGCACAGGCAGGCCGGAACAAAACTTCCCAACAACGCCAGCAACAACGACAGGTTCTTGATCGAGCTTCTCATGATTCAGTTCTGCCTTTTCTTCTTCGCCTTGGCGGGCGGCGCGCCATCATTCGGCGTGGCTTTGGTTTCCTCCTCTCCCCGCAGGCGCTGGACCTTCGGCACGTAGCCTTCTGAAAGGTTCAACTGTGAGGAGCGAAGCTGCGTCAGCATCCGCTCGCGCATGTGGCTCAAGGTTTCGCGATACTCGGATTCACCGGCGAGGTTGTGCAACTCCAGCGGATCCTTCTCCAGATCGAAAAGATACTCGCGGTCCTCATCGGCCCACCATTTGTAGCGAGCGTCGCGCGCCATCATGCGCAACGGCGGCACCGTGCCGATTTCACTGATCGCCACGTCGCGGACTGACGCAACTTTTCCAGTGGCGACCGGCAAAAGCGACTTCGCGAAACGTCCGGGCGAAAGCTCGCCACCGATGGCATCAACGATGGTCGGATAAACGTCCATCATCTGTGCGAGTGCTTTCGTGCGGCCCGCCTTCACGTGGCCGGGCCAGCGGATGAACAGAGGCACGCGCGCGGATTCCTCGTAAAACCGGCCCTTGGTCAAGTAGCCGTGTGCGCCCATCATTTCGCCATGATCGGCGGTGAGGAAAACGAACGCATTGTCCCAGGTGCCGCGCTGTTTCATGGCTTCCACCAAGCGACCGACGTTGTCGTCCACCAGCGCAATCTTGCCGAGATAGTTCGCGAGCACCTTGCGCAACTCGCGCTGATCGATCGACCGCTTCTCGCGCTTAAGGCTGTCCGGCACGTTGGCGGGCAGCGTGAGTTTCTCCGGATCGAACATGGTCGCAAAGTCGCCCGGAGCATCCAACGGCGGATGCGGCGAATGCAGGCTGACGACCGCGCACATGGGCTTGTCCTTCGGCTGCGCACGGATGAAGTCGGTTGCGGCGCGGGTCACGAAGGTATCGTGATAATCCTCAGGCTTCACGAGGCTGGCGCGTGGCTCGAATTCCCACTTCACGTAACGGTCACGCATATCGGCAGCGACGGCGTCGAGCAGGCCGAGCTTTTTCAAGTATTGGGAATACGGGTTCGCATCTCTCGGCGAGTCCACCGGCCCCGAGACATCCATCACGTAATCGAGTCCGAGCGCGCGGTAGTAATCGGCCTCGGTCTTGAACTCGCGCCGCCAACTCGGCCCGCTGGTCCAATGCAGCTTGCCGATCTGCGCTGTCGTGTAGCCGGCGCGCTGGATGTCGCGGAACATCGGCGCGGCCTCGGGCGGGACGTGGTAGTTGAGCACGTTGCCCCAAACGGAATGACCGCCGTTGTGCGAATACAATCCGGTGAGAAGCGAAATGCGCGCCGGCATGCAAACCGGCGACGTGGTATAGCAAGCGTCGAAAATCATCCCCTCGCGCGCGATGCGATCGAGGTTTGGCGTGCGCACCTGCGGATTTTCCCAGCTCAGATAACGCGGGTTCCATTGATCCGTCAGGATGACGAGCACGTCGGGCTTGCTGGAGACTGCGGCTGAGGCGAACGACGGCAAACAAAGCAGGCACAAGAGATGCAAACAATGCAGAGCCACCAGCATCGGCGCGGTTGCTGACTCAGATGAGCGCTTCATCTTCATGTCACCTTCAATCCTTCTTCTCCGTTTGCTCCTCGATCACCGGCTTCTTGCTGCCTTGAATCGTCACGACGCGGTCGCTCACGCCCTTGACCGAATCTGCGCCGATGTGAATCGCGTAATCAATCGTCGCCGACCAACTCGCGCCCGGCGCGAGCTTGGGCACGCGGCCGAGTTTGCGCTCGATGCGGCGGTTGTTCGGAAAGTTCGTCCCGGGTTCGAGGCCGGTCACGTAGCCTTCGCCTTCGCTCGCGGTGTTTTTCCAGAGCGTCACGTAGGGAAGTTCCTTGGTTGAAAAAGACATCGAGACGGCGCGGTCGCCGGCTTTGTTTTTCAACGCGATGATCGTGCGGCCCTGCGCGTCGGCGAGTGGGTGGAGGCAATAGACCTGTTCGACGAAGCCCGCCTTGGGCGCGTCGTAGGTCGCGTAGGTTTTCACCGACTTCGCTGCGTGATCGTTGAACGGAATCACGCGCGACACCGGCGCGAGAAACGTCGCGCCCGCTTCCAGCAGCGGCCAGCCGTAGTTGCAGTGGTAAAGCATCTCGAACTCCTGCTCGGGCGCGCCGCGATTCGTGACGGTGTCGGCGATGCGGAACTCGCTGCTGCCCGGCTCGGTGGAAATCTCCGTCCACAACTCCAGCTTCGGCCCGTAGAAGCTCCGCTCGTCCACGCGCCCGCGCACGCGGATGCGATACGGCGGCTCGCGGTCCACGACCACCTCGACCTCGCTCGCCGGGATGTTGGCGATCTTCCCGTGCAACGTGAGTTCCATCGTCGCCTTGT
>DATDFH010000471.1:0-3237 GCA_036522715.1 Verrucomicrobiia bacterium | reverse complement strand
GCAATCATTGCATTCGTTGCCATGAGGCGAATCCGTCGCGACCCGAGTGGTTTCATCAAATCACGGTGAAGAATCATTACACCGGGCAGAAGTGCACCGAGTGCCACATGCCCCATCAACCCAACGAGGTCCCATGAGTTTCTCAATGTCACGACGCGGTTTGCTTGCGACCCTCGGCGGCGCGGCGGCGGGATTGTTCTCCCTCTCGCTCGCGCGCACGACGAAAGCGGTCGTCTCGAAAAAGCTGACCACCACGACCGCGCCCAAAGATTACGACCCCACGAAGCACAAGTGGCTCATGTGCCTCGACATTGACCGCTGCATCGGCTGCGGCCTGTGCGTCGAGGCGTGCAAGACCGAGAACCACGTGCCGCAAGGGCCGACTTACTTTCGCACCTGGATCGAGCGTTACGTCATAAAGAAACCCAAAGCCGGCATCGCCGAGGCGCGCGGCGAGGTGCTCGTGGATTCACCGAACGGAGGGCGTGACGGCTTCGCGCCGTCGCTCGTGCCGCGCGAGGAAATCCTGAAATCATTCTTCGTCCCGAAGCTTTGCAACCTCTGCGAGAACTCGCCTTGCACTCAAGCGTGTCCGGTCGGCGCGACGTTTGATTCTCCTGACGGCGCGGTGCTGATTGATCCGAATTACTGCATCGGCTGCGGCTTTTGCATCCAGGCGTGTCCTTACGGCTGCCGTTTCATGAACCCGGACACGCACACCGCCGAGAAGTGCTCGCTCTGTTACCACCGCATCACCCGCGGTCTCAAACCGGCGTGCGTGGAAATTTGTCCGACGGAGGCGCGCATCTTCGGCGATTTGAAGCATCCGGCGGAGAACGATCCGATCCAGAATTTCATCAACAAGAACAAGGTCCACACGCTCAAGCCGCACCTCGGCACTGAACCGCGCGTACTCTACGCCGGCATGGACAAGGAGGTCCGCTAACATGACGCCTGAAATTGTCCACACTGTTGCAGAGGGCTTGCCTGCGATTGACGGCTACGTTTATCCGAACGAAACCAAGCTGCTCTGGAGCGTGCTGATCGTCGTTTACCCGTACGTCACTGGCCTCGTCGCGGGCGCGTTCATCCTTGCGTCGCTCGTGCGCGTGTTCAACGTGAAGGCGCTGGAGCCGATCTATCGCTTCTCGCTCCTAACGTCCTTTTCGTTTCTGCTCGTCGCGCCGCTGCCGCTACTGTTCCACCTCGGCCATCCCGAGCGTTGCTTCGAGGTGATGATGACGCCGCACGTCACGTCGCCGATGGCGATGTTTGGTTTTGTTTACGCCTGGTATCTCATGGCCGTGCTGCTGCTGGAACTGTGGTTCGATTACCGCAGGGATTTCGTCGAATGGTCCAAGACGGCGCGCGGATTTCACGGTTTGATCTATCGGCTCTTCACCGTCGGCGTGACGGACGTGTCGCCGGCGGCGCTGCGACTCGACGAGCGACTCGGGAGAATCATCACCATCATCGGCATCCCGTCGGCGTTTTTGCTGCACGGCTACGTCGGCTTCATCTTCGGCTCGATCAAAGCCAATCCGTGGTGGGGCAACGTGCTCATGCCGATCATCTTCATTTTCTCGGCGATGGTTTCCGGCATCGCGCTCTGCGTTGTGCTCTACATGGTCATCAATTGGGGACGCCGCCTCCCGCAGAACATCGTCTGCCTCGATGCGATGGCGAAGTTTCTGTTTTACGCGCTGGTGATTGACGCGTCCATCGAGGCGCTCGACTGGATTCACCGGCTTTATGCGCACGAAGAATCCATCAACGTGCTCAAGACGCTCGCGTCGGGAAAACTTTTCTACACACTGCTCGTCGGCCAGGCGTTGATGGGCACGCTCGTGCCGTTCGTTCTACTCGGGTTGGTTCAACTCATCCGGAAACGCATCCCGGTCATTGGCCGCGAGCGGATTTATTTCGCGTGCGCCTCGCTGATCCTGATGGGCGTGCTGGCGATGCGGTGGAACGTCGTTATCGGCGGACAACTTTTCTCTAAGAGCCTGCGCGGCTTCACGACGTTCAAGATGGAACTGGCCGGCCAGGAGGGCTGGCTCATGGGCCTCGCGTTGATTCTGTTGCCCTTGCTCATCCTCGGAGTATTCCTGCGCTACTTCCTGCCGGTGAAACACGTCTTCGACAGTCACAAAGAACCCGCAGCAGAGCGGGCGACAGCCTGACGAATCGCACTGACCCGAGCGGGTCACGCTGCTCGCCTCGCCGCTGTATCACAGACATGCAGGCAAACGGCAAAACAGGTGTTGTGCTCACAACCCTCAGCGTGGCTTTCCTCGCGCTGGCGGCGGCGTTTACGACCGGCGTTTGGGGGAAGCAGGAGAAACGCGCTCCCATTCCGCTCGTGGACACCAACTTCCTCGACAAGGCCACCGCTCGCCGTTCCTACGCCGATCTCGCGAAGGCGAAAGAAGAATTATCCGACTTCGATTGCTACGCCTGCCACGAGAAAGGCAAGCCGCCCGTGATTCGCTTCGATACGAATCAGAACATCATCGTGCCGAAGGAACATTCGGACGTCGTCATGCACCACGGCACGCACGAACGAAACAACAACTGCTTCAACTGCCACAACGAAACCAATCTGACGCTGCTGCAAACGCGCGACAAACATGAGGTGACGTTTGCGAACAGCCAGATGTTGTGCGGCAGTTGCCACGGTCCAACGTATCGCGATTGGGAAGCCGGCGTGCATGGGCGAACGAGCGGCTATTGGAATCGCGCCGTCGGTGACATTGACCGGAAACTCTGCGTGAACTGCCACAATCCACACGCGCCGAAATTCCCCGGCCGACAACCCGCTCCCGGTCCGCATCCGCTGCGCGGAGGCGAGCAGATTGCCGCCCACGCCGAAACGCCACACTGACATGAACGCACCAAATCCAGAGATGAATCGGCGCAGTTTCCTCCGCACGTCCGCGGTGCTCACAAGCGGACTCGCCGCGCTCGCCGCCAGCCTCAAGCCGCTCATGGAGATGGAAGATTTTCCCACCGCCGAGCGGTTCATGCAGAAGTATTACAAGGAGATGACGTCCGCAGACATGGAGAAGGTTCTCAAGCGCATTTCCGACGAAGTTGAGAAGCAATACGGCCTTCGCCCGCATGTGCGCGACTACAAGCCGCTGGACGGCGTGGAGTTTGTTTATTGTCTGAATCTCACGCGCTGCATCGGCTGCCGCAAATGCGTCCACGCTTGCGTCGCTGAAAACAATCAATCAC
>DATDFH010000470.1:0-10421 GCA_036522715.1 Verrucomicrobiia bacterium | reverse complement strand
ATCGCCGACGCAGGGACCGAACCGGGGGAGTTCGTCTTACTCCGCCTGGCGTTGTCCTTGACGGCGTCTCACTCCTATTGACCGCCGGCCTTCCAATACGCGGAAGACCGACTCGGAGAGCAATGACGTCGCAGTTTCCCCCAAACTTTCGTGCCTCGTAACAGTCCCCGCCGGCGCGCTGGTATTCAGCCTTCAAGGTGCTGAATGAGAATGAGGCAAGACGCGTTCTGATGGCTCGATCGTTGTGACAAAACTTGGCTAAGTGGGACCAGCTTATTCCTGCCTATTCCAGAAGATTATCGCGCCATCCATGTCGGCCGGGACGGTAATGTATGACCTGATAGTCCCCCGAGGCTCCGGCCAGCACGGATAGAGTTCGAGAACTTCGCCCGTAAGGAAAAACTTTCTACAACGCTCGCAACGACCATCGGCGCTAACGGGTGCTCGTGAAAATCATCGCCGAGTGACGGGCGCGAGTCAGTGGTGATGCTCGATCCCACAGGTGTGCTGCCAGGAGTGGATCACGTGGTCGATGATTTCGTCCACGCCGACGCCGTGCTTTACCTGCGCGAAAACGAATGGGCCGTCACCGCGCATCGCCTTCGTGTCGCGCTCCATCACCGCGAGGTCCGCCCCGACCGCTTGGGCAAGGTCGGTCTTGTTGATCACGAGCAGGTCGCTCTGGGTGATTCCCGGGCCGCCTTTCCGCGGGATTTTGTCGCCGCCTGCAACGTCGATCACCTGGATGGTGAAGTCCGCAAGTTCGCGGCTGAAGCAGGCCGCGAGATTGTCGCCGCCGGATTCGATGAGGAGGATGTCGGGCTTGAATTTCTGGTGGAGTTCCTCCAACGCGAGCAAGTTGGCGGAGATGTCCTCACGAATCGCGGCGTGCGGACAACCGCCCGTCTCGACGGCGCGGATGCGGTCGGCGGTGAGTGCGTCGTGGCGGATGAGGAATTCGCCGTCCTCCTTGGTGAAGATGTCATTGGTCACCGCGGCGACGTTCAGCGTCTCGCGGAGTTTGCGGCAAAGCTGCAGCATCAACGCGGTCTTGCCACTGCCCACCGGCCCGCCAACTCCGACGGTGAACGCGCGTTTGTGGAAGTCGCGGTCGAGCGGGGCGTCGCGGTCGTGGAAATGTCCGGGGTGATCCATGTGCTCGTGGGTATGCCCATGCGGACCGTGATGATGAGTGTCGTGATGCGTGTGGCTCATAAGCTTTAGACGAGACCGGCCGTCCACGATTGCGAGCGGCCGGGAGAACAGTGAACAGGAATCAGACTTGCGTAAATTTCGTGGCCGGCAGCTTTGGAGGAGTGGCGACGCCGGCAGACGCCCGGGCAGCCAACGCCCGCCGCCGGCACGCGGTAAACACGGCAAGATTGAAGAAATGCATCGCACCCAGCACCAGCAGCACGAGGCCGATCTTCGTGCTGAGGCTCTCCAGCGCCTCTTGTGCGTTCGCTGCCGTGACCCCAAACCGCAGGGCCAGTGTCACAAACCCGACGTTGATGAGGTAGAACCCAACCACCAGCAGGTGATTGACCGAATCCGCCAGCTCGGCGTTGCCGTGGAAGCACTCCACCAGAAACACGCGCCCGTTGCGGTGAAGTGTGCGCGCCACCCAAACGGTGAGCACGATGCTGATGGCGAGGTAAACCAGGTAGGTCCAAACGGTCAGTGTCATAACGAGCCTTTCTCTGTTTGTCTGGTATTTCTGTCACTACAGACATATATGACACAAATGGCAAAATGGCAAGCGCCTTCCGACGGCTAGGGGCGGACATTGTGACGTCCGGATGGTTGTTTCCGTACGCCGGGCAGACTGATGGCTTCCGGGTCATCAACTTTGAAACAATCGCGAGTATAGCCGGTCGTGCGCGCCCTGCCACAGCTCGAACAGCGGCGCGGTCTGGGCGATCTCGCTGAGCGTAAGGCGCTCGCACTCCGACCGGATTGACTCGGCGCGCGGCCCAAGACGGAATTGAAGCGCCTGTGCCTCGAGCGGGCCGACGATGTTGAGGCGGACGGCGCTGGCGCAAAGCCCGCGAAGGTATTGGAAGAGGAAAAGGCGGCCCACCTGCTCGCGGTCGAGCGCGAGCGCGCGGGCCACGACGCCGAACAACGGCGCGAAGTGGCCGTGCGGCGGCCGATGATCCGGCGCCTGCCGGAGCAGTTGCAGCAGCGGCACGGCGAAGATGCGTTCGGCGGAAGCAAGCAGTGCCTGACCCTGCAAGCGGCTTGCGCGATTGGCGACGTGGTTGGTGGTAAACGCGTCGCATAGCCGATCGAATTCGTTCAGCCGATCGGGTTCGTCAAACGCGGCGAGGACGAAGGGCAGCGCAGCGTGCCCGGCTTGCTGAAGGCTGGCTTCAAGGAAGGACGCGAGTTGAGTGCGGCCGCGCACTTCGCCGTGTTGCCACGCGGCTTCGAGTCCGCCCGAGTGAGCGAAGCCACCGGTCGGAAACGCGGAGTCGGCGAGTTGCCAGAGGGTGAAATCGGAAATCGTGCATTCGTGACCGGAAGAAACGCCCGCCCTCACCCCGGCCCTCTCCCCCAGGAGAGGGAGAAGCGACTCGGCGTCATTAGATAATTCGTTCGCTCTATTTCCATTCTCAGTCGGCAGACGTTTGGAGCGGGAATCCTCCGACAGTCCATTCCGTTCGACTTGCCCACGCGCGGCCGATGATTCCCCCTCTCCTTGGGGGAGAGGGCCGGGGTGAGGGCGAACGCTCATCACTAGAATAGAGAATATCGCTGCGCCAACGGCAGCACCGTCGCCGGTTCGCACGTGAGCAACTCGCCATCGGCGCGGACTTCGTAGGTTTCGGGATCGACGGTGATCTTGGGCGTGGCGTCGTTCCACTTGAGATCTTTCTTGCCGAGCTTGCGGCAACCTTTGACAGCCTCGATGCGTTTGGTCAGGCCGTACGATTTTGCGATGCCTTTGGTTTTGCAAAGCTGGCTGACGAACGCGATCGAGCACGGGCCCGTCGCGCGGCCGAAGCTGCCGAACATCGGGCGCATGAAGACGGGCTGCGGCGTGGGAATGCTCGCATTCGGATCGCCCATCTGCGCCCACGCGATGACGCCACCCTTGATGACCATCTCGGGTTTAGCGCCGAAGAACGCGGGTTTCCAGAGCACGAGATCGGCGAGCTTTCCGACTTCAACCGAGCCGATGAGGTGGCTCATTCCGTGTGTGATGGCCGGGTTGATCGTGTACTTCGAGAGGTAACGCTTGATGCGAAAGTTGTCGTTGTCGCCTCCTTCGTCCGGAAGGCGGCCACGCTGTTGTTTCATCTTGTCGGCAGTCTGCCAGGTGCGCGTGATCACTTCGCCAATGCGGCCCATCGCCTGGGCGTCGCTGCTCATCATGCTGATGGCGCCCAGGTCGTGCAGGATGTCCTCGGCCGCGATCGTCTCGCCGCGGATGCGGCTCTCGGCGAAGGCCACGTCCTCGGGCAGGTTCGCGTCGAGGTGATGGCAGACCATGAGCATGTCCAGGTGTTCGTCGATCGTGTTCACCGTGTAGGGCCGCGTCGGGTTCGTCGAACTGGGCAGGACGTTTGGCTCGCCGCAAATGCGGATGATGTCGGGCGCGTGGCCACCGCCCGCGCCTTCGCTGTGATACGTGTGAATCGCGCGGCCCTTGAAGGCGGCGATGCTGCCTTCGACGAACGTGGACTCGTTCAGTGTGTCGGTGTGGATCGTGACCTGCACGTCGTGCTCATCCGCCACATTGAGGCAGCAATCAATCGCGGCGGGCGTCGTGCCCCAGTCTTCGTGAAGCTTCAGTCCGATGGCGCCGGCCTTGATCTGTTCGGGCAGGCCGGCGGGCAGCGCGGTGTTGCCCTTGCCGGTGAAACCGAAGTTCAGCGGCAAGTCATCCACCGCCTGAAGCATCGCGCGGATGTAAAACGGCGCGGGCGTGCAGGTCGTCGCGCAGGTGCCGACGGCGGGGCCGGTGCCGCCGCCAACCATCGTGGTCAACCCGGCGGCGACGGCCTCGAACGCCTGCTGCGGACAGATGAAATGGATGTGCGTATCGAGTCCGCCGGCGGTGAGGATCAAGCCCTCACCCGCGATAACTTCCGTCGTGACGCCGACGATCATTCCTTTGGTCACGCCGGCCATCACGTCGGGATTACCGGCCTTGCCGATGCCGGCGATGAGGCCGTTCTTGATTCCGATGTCGGCCTTGTAAATGCCGGTGTAATCCACAACGAGCGCGTTTGTGATCACACAATCGAGCGCGCGATCCGCGCCGACGCCGGCGGCCTGGCCCATGCCCTCGCGAATGACTTTGCCGCCGCCGAACTTGCACTCATCGCCGTAGCTCGTGTGATCGCGCTCGACTTCGAGGACGAGCGAAGTGTCGCCGAGGCGGACCTTGTCGCCCGTGGTCGGGCCGAACATCTCGGCGTAGTGCTGCCGCTTCATTTTGTGAGCCATATCAAGCCTCCTCGGTCGCGAAACCTTTCGCCTTCACACGCCTCATCGCGGCTTTTCTGCCGGCCTCGGAAATTTTTCCGCTCGCGAGGTTGTTGCCGCCGCGGATCACTTTTTTGCCGGCGATGTCCACGAGCTTCACCGTCTTGGTTTCGCCCGGCTCGAAACGCACGGCTGTGCCCGCGGGAATGTCGAGGCGTTTGCCATAAGCCGCGCCACGGTCGAAGCGGAGCGCGGCGTTCGTTTCGATGAAGTGATAGTGGCTGCCGACCTGGATCGGGCGGTCGCCGAGGTTCGTGACGGGCAGCTCGACGGTCGCGCGGCCGACATTGAGTTCGATTTCACCGTCGAGCACCTGATAGGCGCCGGGCTCGCCGGCATCGGGCAGCGGCTTGAAAACCGAAACGTCGGGCACCGGGAGAAAGCTGCCGTGGAGGGCGAGCCTCATGTCGCCATTCTCGCTCGCGATCGGGTGATGAACGGTGACGAGTTTGGTGCCGTCCGGAAACGTGCCCTCGACCTGCACGTCATAAATCATCTCCGGCACACCGGGCATGACCTGATTCCGGCCGAGGAATTCGCGCCCAAGCTTCATCAACTCGGCGACGCTCCGGCCATCGCGGATGAACTCCAGCAACTGCGTGGCGATCAGCGCGACGGCCTCGGGATGGTTGAGCCGCAGGCCGCGCGCGAGCCGCTTCTGCGCGAGGAAGCCGGCGTTGTGAAGGAGCAGCTTGTCGATTTCGCGGGGAGAGAGGTGCATGATGGAAACTCACCACTTGCGCGCCCAGGGATCGTCACCCAGCAGATCGCCGACGCGCCCAAGGTGGCGGTAAATCTCGCGGCCCACGGCCTCCGTGTGTTCGCCGGCGATGCGGAGGAGTGCGCCGTCAGCGAGGGGACTCGCGCTGCACACCAACGACCCCTGCCGGTTGATCGGGCGGCCCGCGATTTCCTCGAGCACCTGCGCGGCGAGGGCGCGGACCGGTTCGCCAATCAACGCCACGAGCGCGAGGCAGTTGAAGCGACCCATCCGATGCGCGCCATCCAGCGGGCCGTGGGCGGGATCAAGCAGGAGCGAATCGAGAAGCAAACGTTCGCCGCGGACAAAAACCTCGTTGCGGCTGTGGAACCGCGTGAAGGCCCAACGCTCACCGCGCGCGACGCGGCCGCCGCAACACCAATCCACGAGGACAAGGCCGGCGCGCTTCTCCAGATGAAATTCCTGTCGTTGTTCGTAGCCGGAGCCGGCGAATAATTGCACCGGGTCGGGAGCCAGCACGAGCAGCGCATCGTCGGCGAGCGTTGCGCTCAGGCGATGTCCGCACGGACGTTGGCGCGGATTGCGATAAACCTTGGTGGAGGCCTGCGTGCTGAAGAAGCCGCGCGCGCCGGTGGCAAGTTTGAGCGTGAGCTGGATTTCGTCGCCCGCCAGCAGGCCGCCGCCGAAGCTGCTGGAGTAGGCCCACACGCTTTGGCCGCGCGGACGGGGAACGAGGAGTTTCAACGGACTGGCCGCCCACGCCGAAGTGACGGCGCTTTGACCGGCGACCAACGCGAGTTCGAGACCGCCATGACCGGGAGCGATCGCAGGCGCGCGTTCTGTCGCGAGCTCGTTCACGCACGGATTCCCCAGAGCAACACCGCGGAAGCGATCGCGACGACTCCGGCGTATTGCAGAACGCGCCGGGGCGTCTGCTGCCGGATGAACCACGCTGCGCCGAGGAAAAGCAAACCGCTGCCAGCCAGCGTCGCGAGGTGATATGGACTGCTCGCGATGTGCGCCACGCCGGAACCGTTGATCGGATGTCCGGGATGAGCCAGGGCGACGGACGCCGCGGCTGCAAATGGGAAGAGCGAGGCAAGGATGCGCGCAGAGTTGGAACTGAATTTCATACAGTCAAGTGTTGTTTGACGATGTCGTCGTTCAAATGTGCGATCGGGCCTTCCGCCACAATCGCGCCGCGGTCCATGATGTAGAAGCTGTCGCCAACGTCGAGGCAGAAGTCGAGATACTGCTCGACCAGCAGGATCCCGATCTGGCCTTCGGCGCGAAGTTTCCTGATCGCATCGCTGACCTCCTCGACGTAGTCGTGGCCCAAGCCGTCCGCGCGAAGCTTCTTAATCGTCTCGCCGATCTGGTCGATGATGTTCGGCTGGATGCCCTCCGTCGGTTCGTCGAGGAGCAACACCTTCGGGTTCGTGAGCAGCGCACGGCCGATGGCGAGTTGCTGTTGCTGGCCGCCGCTGAGCACGCCGCCCTTGCGCTGGAGCATGTCCTTCAAGACAGGAAACAACGTAAACACGCGCTCCACTTCACCGTTCAATTTCTTTCCCTGCGCGATGGCGCCGATACGGAGATTTTCCCAGACGGTGAGATGCGGAAAGATGTCACGGCCCTGCGGTACGTAGCCGATGCCGTGGCGGGCGCGTTGATCGGGCTTGAGACCGGCGAGTTCGACATCGCCCAGTTTCACCGAGCCGCCGTCGAGGCTCACGAGGCCGACGATGCTCTTGAGCGTGGTGGTTTTGCCGACGCCGTTGCGGCCCATGAGGCAGACGACCTGGCCGGGCTTCACCGTGAGACTGACCCCGCGCAGGATGCGGGAGCCGTCGTAGCTCAGACTGATGTTGGCGAGCGAAAGCATCAGTGCTTTTCCTTCTTCTTGCGGCCGAGATAAACCTCGACCACGCGCTCGTTGTTTTGCACTTCGTCCACGCTGCCCTCGCATAAGACCGAGCCTTGGTGGAGCACGGTGACTTTGCGGGCGATCTGGCGCACGAACGTCATGTCGTGTTCGATCACGACGATGCTGTGCTGGCCTTCGAGGCTCATCAGGAGTTCGCCGGTCTCGTGTGTTTCCTCGTCGGTCATGCCGGCGGCGGGTTCATCCACGAGCAGGAGCTTCGGGTTCTGCGCGAGCAACATGCCGATTTCGAGCCATTGCTTCTGGCCGTGGCTGAGCGCGCCGGCCTTCGTGTCGGCCTTGGAGGTCAGGCCGATGGTCTTCATCACTTCGTGGATGCGCTCGCGTTGCGCGGGCTTGAGCCGCGAGAAAAGCGTGCTCCAAATGCTCCGGCTGCCTTCGAGCGAAAGCCAGATGTTTTCGAAGACGCTGTGTTCGATGTAAACGGAAGGCGTCTGAAACTTCCGCCCGATGCCGAGGCGGTTGATCTGATATTCGTTGAGCGCGGTGAGGTCGGTGGCGCGGCCGAATTCGATCTTGCCCTTGTCCGGTTTCGTGCGCCCGGTGATGAGGTCGAGCATCGTGCTCTTGCCCGCCCCGTTCGGACCGATAATCACGCGCAACTCGCCCGAATCCATGTAGAAGTTCAGGTCCGAAATCGCCTGAAAGCCCTCGAAAGACTTGTTCACGCCTTCGAGCGCGAGAATGAATTCGTGTTTGGGAGCCGTCACGGACTGGGATGAGTTGATTCCGGTGTCGCGGCGGGCGGAGGGGCGTGGCTTCCGGCGTCTGGTTGCTTGCCGAGTTGCCGCTCGCGGTAAAACATCTGCGTGACGCCTTCCGGTTGGAAGACGGCGTCCTCCTGCTCAAATGGCGAGTGCCTGAAACGACGCCACAGCGCGCGGAACTGATCCGGCAGGCCGATCAGCCCCTTCGGCATGAACAGCGTCACGAAAATAAACAGCCCGCCAAGAAAGTACGGCCACTGTTCCGCGAACGAATGCGTGGCGTAGCTCTTGAGCGCATTGACGCCGACGGCGCCGAGGATCGGTCCGAAAAGATTGCCGCGTCCGCCCACGGCGCACCACACGACGGCTTCGAGGGATTTGTCGGGCGCCATTTCGCTCGGGTTGATGATGCCGACCTGCGGAACGAAGAGCGCGCCACCGAGGCCGCAGATGATCGCGGAGATCACGAAGACGAAGAGTTTGAAGTTCGCAGTGGCGTAGCCGGAGAAGAGCACGCGGTTCTCGCTGTCGCGGATCGCGCGCTGAATGAGGCCGAACTTCGTCGAGGTCAGCCAGCGGCAGAACACATACACGACGAGCAGCAGGACGCCGGAGGCGATGTAGAGCCAGCGCTTGGTGACGGGCGAATTGATTTCGGCGCCGAGGATGAACTTGAAGTCGGTCAGGCCGTTGTTGCCGCCGAAGGTGAAGTCATTCCGGAAGAACATCAGCGTCGCCGCGTAGGTGAGCGCCTGGCTGAGGATCGAGAAATACACGCCCTTGATGCGCGAACGGAACGCAAGCCAGCCAAAGATGAATGAGACGACGGCCGGGACGATGACGACCATGAACGCCGCGAACCAGAAGTGCTTGAACGGTATCCAGTGCGGAGGGAGGCCGCCCGTTTCGGGGAAGCGTTTCGGGAATTCGAGGAACACCATGAAGTCGGGAAGCTCGGATTTGTACTGGCCGAGTTTTCCGATGAGCAGCATCAGGTGCATCCCGAGCGCGTAGCCGCCGAGGGAGAAGAAGAGCGCCTGACCGAGGCTCAGCAGTCCGGTGAAGCCCCAAAGCAGGTTCACCCCGACGGCGAGCACCGCGTAGCAGAGATACTTGCCATAGATCGAGATGCTGAAATTGCTGACGTGGAAAAAACTGGCCGGCGGCACGAATGCGTTCAGGCACGGCAGCACGATGAGGCCGATGAAAGCGAGCGCGACGACCAGCAGAAACTCGCGGCGGGAAAATGGCGACGTCATCGGGTCAACCTTCGAGGCTCCGGCTGCGGGTCACGAAGAGGCCGGCGGGGCGCCATTGGAGAAAGAGAATGATCGCGGCGAGAACGCTAATCTTGCCGAGCACCGCGCCGAGCCACGGCTGGAGAATCTGGTCCGTGACGCCGATCCCGAGTGACGCGGACACGGTGCCTACGAGATTGCCGACGCCGCCGAGCACCACGACCATGAAGCAGTCGAGGATGTAGTTCTGGCCGAGGCCTGGGCCGACGTTGCCGATCTGCGACATGCACGCGCCGGCCATGCCGGCGAGACCGGAGCCGAACGTGAAGGTCATCATGTTCACGCGGTCGGTGCGAACGCCGAGTGCGGAGGCCATCGCGCGGTTCTGCATGACGGCGCGAATTTGGAGGCCGAGGGAAGTGCGCGTCAGCAGGAGGTATGTGGCGAACACAATCAGCACCGCGAAGAAGATGACAAAGATGCGGTTGTAGGCGAGGAGCACGTCACTGACGACAAAACTGCCGCTCAGCCAGCTCGGTGAACTGACCTGCACATTCGCCGCGCCGAAGATGTGACGGAAGATTTGTTGCAGCACGAGGCTCACTCCCCACGTGGCGAGAAGCGATTCAAGCGGCCGCTTGTAGAGGAAGCGGATGACGCCGCGCTCCAAGGCGAGCCCCACCAGGCCGGCAATGACAAAGGAGCAGGCCAGTGCGGCGATGAAGTAGCAATCGAAGCCGATGCCGCTCGCGCCAAACCAGCTCTTGAAGAAATTTTGCGTCACGTAGGCCGTGTAGGCGCCCACCATCATGATCTCGCCGTGCGCCATGTTGATGATGCCCATCAAACCAAACGTGATCGCCAGCCCGAGCGCGGCCACCAGGAGAACCGCGGAGAGGCTCAGCCCGCGGAACGCCGTGCCGAAGATGTTGCCCACCGCGATGTAGCTCTCGATCTCACTGACGGCGCGTTTGGCGGCGAGGAAGGTCGCGTCGCCGAACTTGGCCTTATCCCTTTCGGCGTCGGTCTTGAGCTTTTCGAGAAACGTGAGCGCGTTGATCGACTTCATCGCGCGAAGCGTTTCGATGGCGGCGAGGCGGACCGCTTCGTCTTCGCTCGCGGTCTTCGTGAGCGCGACGGCCTCGGCGAGCGCCTTCTGCACTTCCTTGACCCGTTCCACCTTCAGGCGCGACTCGAAATGTGGGAGATAATCCGGGTTCAGTTCCTGGCCGAGCTTGGTCACGGCATCACGCCGCATTTTCGGATTCGGATTGCCCAGTGCGAAAAGATCGAGCGTGACCTTGATGGCCTTGCGG
>DATDFH010000469.1:0-2502 GCA_036522715.1 Verrucomicrobiia bacterium | reverse complement strand
GACGCCACGTGAAGATGCCGCTCGACGCGCCGAGCGACGCGTTCGAGAGCGTGGTGAGCAGACTGAAGCTGAGGAAGCCGGGCGCGGTCTGCGCGTCGCTCGCGGTGTTGGTGATGAGGAGCGTGACGCCGGTGTTGAGGGTGCGGTTGGAGATCGCCGTGAGTAACGGCGCGGTGTTCGACAGTCCGCCGCGCACGGCGCGCACCCAGTAGTTGGTGGTCTTGGTGCCTTCGTAGCTGGTGATGCCGTTGATGAATTCATTCCACCACGCGTTGGTCGCGTGGCCGAACTGCGTCGTGGACGACCAGTAGCGCGCGGACTTCGCGCCGGGGAAGAAGTTCGTGTCGATGGATGGACTGGCGAGTGTCTCGTCGTTGAGCGATTCGAGTTCTTTGATGTTGGGCAGGCGCCAGTCCTGGAAGCTGCCGAGCACGAGGCCCTCGCAGTAGTTGAGCGCGTTGGTCCAATCGGTCGCGGCGCCGATCTCGCCTTGTTGCCACGTCAGGCCGGTGTCGGTGTCGGTGATGGTGCCGTTGCCGTTGTTGACGAAGTGCGACCGCGGAGTGGTCGGAGCCGCCGCGCCGCGCACGCAGCGGACGCGATAGTTGAGCGTGCCACCCGCGCTGATCGTTTCGCTCAACGGCTTCGGGCCCACGCCGCCGCCCGCGTTGGCGCACCACTGGTTCGTGCTGCCGACTTTCTGATCCTTCGACCACCAATAAACCTGGCCCCACGTCGCAGCGCCCACGCCGGGCGAGGTGAAATAGTTGGTGTCGAGCGCCGGGTTCAGCTTGTCGTGGTTCAGGATGCTCATCAACTCGTGAACAGTCGGCATCCGCCAGTCGTTGTAGCCGGCGAAGTTCGTCGCGTTGAGATTTGTCTGCGCGAAGAGCAACGCATTGGAGAGCGTCATCTCGCCGCCGTCGGCTTTCTGCCACATCAGGCCGGTGACGTTGTCCGTCGTCGTGCCGTTGCCGTTGTCGGTGAACGACTGCGGGTTGATCGTGTAGTCCGAATCTTCTCCGGGTGTCGGTGTGTAGTCGGCGGTCTGGCCGGTATCGGGCAGTTTCAACATGCTCCAACCATTGCTCACGACCGGCGCGGTGACGGTGTAGGAAAAATTGCTCCCACCTCCGCCGATGGGGTTCGTGGCAAAAAATCCCGCGCTGTTCGCCGCTGTCACGAAGTAGCTCACCATCGTGCCGTTGGGAAACGCAGGAATCTGCGCGCCGTAAACTCCGTCACCGGCGGCGCCGTCCTGATGTGCGCCGTCGTCCAACATCGCCACGCTCACGGGCGACGCGGCGCCGGCGGTCACGACCGTGATGTCATCCACCTGCATCTTTGGCGCGGTCGGTCCGCCGACGCCGTTGCCGATGAACTGAAACCGCAGCTTCAACGTGTTCACGCGCTCGGACGCGAGCAGGTCGTAGTGATAGAGCTGGTGCGTGTGAACGCTGCCGTTGGTTTCGCTCAAGCGCGTGTTGAACGTGGTGCCATCGGTGGAAAGCTGGAACGTCCAGCCCAGACCATTCGTGACGTTCATCGTGCCGAGCCAGAATTCCACAAAGCCCGCGGTGCCGGCGGCATTGATGGCGTTGGCCGTTGAGGCCATCGTTTGCGCGGCGTTCGACGAGCCTTTGCTCATTTCCAAACCGCAGGGATTGCCCGCGCCCACCGGCGTGTGATTCGCGGCTATCGTCTGCTTGATGTTACCTGCGCCAGCTTGACTGATGGGCGTCCACAAATTCTCGGCACCCGTGCCGTCCCAGCCATTGGTAGTTGCCGTCGAAGCCATCGTCTCCGAGAAGACGGTGTTCGTCTGACTCGCGCCGGAGCCGGTGGTGTAGTTCAGCAACGCCTGCGTGACCGCGGCGCTGCTGGCAATCGCGGCGGTCACCCACACGGGCGCATTGGACGCCGGTGCGGCGGGCGAAATGGTCACGTTGCTGATGCTGAGAAACTGCGGCGCGTTCGACACCACGGTCAGCAGGGCGGGCGAACTGTTCGAACTGTTCGGCCAGCCGCTCGCGGCGTTCGTCACAATCACGTCGTAGCTCGCGGCGTCGGCAAATGTGACGTTCGTTAGGTTGAGCGTGGTGAGATACACGGCTTGGGCCACCGTCGCGTAATTCGTCGCGCCGGCGATGTTCGTTCCGTTCTTGCGCCACTGCACGCCAAGCGGCGTGGTGTAAACGGTTGTCATCGCGAAGAGCGTGACGTTGCTGCCCAAATTCGCCGACTGGCTCTGCGGCGGCACGCCGATGTAGGGGCCGTATTTCTCCACCACGGCGGTCGCGGCGTAATTACTCGTGAGCGCGAGGACGATGTTCGTGTAGGCGGGGTTCGCGACAAGGTCGGTCGTTTCCAGCGGATCGTTGATAATGTCGAACAGCAGATTCGTGAACGACGCCGATCCCTGCGGCTTGTAGTGGATGAGTTTGAACATTGTCAGGTTGGTGCCGTTGGAGAACACGTCGAACACCGCCGCGCCGAGCGCTG
>DATDFH010000468.1:0-2681 GCA_036522715.1 Verrucomicrobiia bacterium | reverse complement strand
ACGTCGTGCCCGTCGAGCAGCACGCGGCCCTGGCCCGGATCGTAGAGCCGCAGCAACAGGCTAGCGAGCGTGGTCTTGCCCGCGCCCGACGGGCCGACGAGCGCGACGTGCTGGCCGGCCTTCACGTCGAGCGTGAGTTCGCGCAAGACATCCCGGCCGCTCTCGTATTCGAAGCTCACATTTTCAAACTTCACCGCGCCGGTGAAGGCGGGCGCGTGCACGGCATCAGGCCGATCGGTCACGTCCGGAACGCGTTCGAGCACTTCGAGCACGCGCTCGCCGGCGGCGGAGGCTTTCGCGAGGCGGCTGGTGTATTTGGCAAAGTCCTGCACCGGACGGTAGGCGTATTTGAGGTAGGTGAGGAAGATGACGAGATCGCCCGCGGTGATCTCGCGTGCGAGCAGAAGCCACGCGCCGCGCCAGAGCACCAGCGCGGTGGCGATGGCGATCAGCGCATCAACGGAGCGTTCGAGCGCGGCGGCGAGGCGCTTGCCTTTCACGTCGGACTTGAGATTGGCCTCGTTCTGGCCCGAGAACGCGCGGGCAAATTCGCCTTCGAGCGAGAGCGCCTGCACGGTACGAATGGCGTTGATGGATTCCGTCGCCGTCGCGGCCATCGCGCCCTCCTGCCGGCGCTGTTTCTGCGCGACTTCGCTGATGCGCTTGCGGAGCGTCGAAGTTCGGAACCAAAACAGCGGCAACACCGACAACGCGAGCAACGCGAGCTGCCAGTGCAGGAAAAACATCAGCCCAACCATCCCGGTGACGACGAGCGCCTTGGCCAGCAGCGGCAGCAGTGCGGTGATGGCCACGTCCTGCAACATGCTCACGTCATTGATGCAGCGCATGACGAGGTCGCCGGTGCGCGCGCGGGTGTGGAACGAGAGCGAGAGGAATTGCACGTGGCGATAGAGCTGGTTGCGCACGCGCATGAGAACGTTGTTGCCGACCTTCGCGAAACCGACGGAGCTTTGATAAGCCGCGACGGCGCGCAACACGGCGACGACGCCGAAGACCACGGCGCCGAGCGTGAGCAATTGCGGCGTGTCGAACTCCTCCAGCCAGTCCCACTGGAAACGCGCGCGCGTCGAGCCGACCGCGCGGTCGAAGATGAACTTGATCGGCCACGGCTCCAGCAGGCGCAGGAGCACCTCGGCGAAAACCATCGCCAGCGAAAACACGATCAACCCGCGATGCTCGCGCAACAACGGCCAGAAATGCCGGCCCAGCCGCCAAAGGCCGGGAAGGCTTCGTTGAAATGTCGCGGGCTTGGCCATGTCAGACGTTCACAGCCGCAGTCTTTGCGTTGAGCAGCGCGAGAATTTTTTCGGCGACCGAGTCCCACGTATGCTCGCGCAACACGAAGGCGCGTGCGTTGTCACCGAGACTCTGGCGCAGCGCGGCGTCGTTTGCGAGTCGCGCGAAGGCGCCGGCCAGCGCCGCGGCGTCGCCAGGTGGGACGAGCAGGCCGGTGCGTTCGTGTTCGATGAGCTTCTCCAACTGACCGATGCGGCTCGCAACGACGGCTCGCGCCGCAGCCATGTATTCATAGACCTTCAGCGGCGAGAAATAGAAGTTCACCATCGGCGGATACGGCGCGACGGCCACGTCCATCGAAGCGATGAAGCCGGGCACTGCGTTGGGCGTAACCAGACCGGTGAAGTGCGCCGAGTTCAACAAGCCGTGCGCGGCGAGACTCGCTTCCATCGCCCCGCGTTCCGGGCCGTCGCCGACGATCAGGAGGCGGACGTTTTTCCGGTCGCGGGCGAATTGCGTGAACGCTTCGACGAGCACGGGCAGGCCGTGCCACGGTTTGAGCGTCCCGACGAAACCGATGGTGAACGTGCCGCGCGGCGCGGGCGATGACGGTTGCAGGTTCGCCGGGAAGCGCGCGGGATTAATGCCGTTCGGTACAGCGTGGACTTTGCCGCGCGCGCCGGGCTGGGTCTCCAGCCACGTGGCGAGTTCGTCCGACACGGCGATGATCGCGGACGCGGCGGCGAAGGCGCGTTGAGCCGCGTGTTCGGCGGCCGCGCGGTCGTGTAGGCCGCGATGCTTCGCTTGTTCCTCGACCAGCGGGGCGTTTACTTCCAGCACACCCGGCAGGCCGCGGTCGCGCGCAAACTCCATCGCGGCAAAACTCCAGAGCGAGTGGCGTTCATAGACGGTGTCGCAATCGAGTCTCTCCAGTTCGGCGCGGAGCGAATCGTTGGCGGCAAGCGCGGCACGCTCGCGTTCGACACCTGCGGATTTTGGCAGTGACGGCAATGGCACGAGCCCGATCGAATCAACTTCCGCCGGCCGCGCCCCGTCGCAATTCGTCGCGAGCAGCGTGACCTCCAAACCGCGCGAAACGAGGGCGCGCAATACCTCCTGGACGTGGATCGAAGCGCCTTTGCTGCCCCACACCGGCACGCCGGGGTCGGCGTTGACGTAGGCGAGGCGCATCAGGTCGATGCGCCGGCGGCCGCCAGCGCGGGCGCAAAAAGTTCGCGGACCCGCGCGGCGTTGGCGTGGACGTTGAACTCGGCTTCAATGAGCTGTCGCGCCTGCGCCGCGAGCCGCACGCGCAACGCGGGATCATCGAACAGCCGCTCGATGGCCGACGCGAGCGCCGCCGGGTCGCGCTGCGGCACCATGAGGCCGGTCTTGCCGGGGTAGAGGACTTCGGGGATGCCGGT
>DATDFH010000467.1:0-2176 GCA_036522715.1 Verrucomicrobiia bacterium | reverse complement strand
CCCCGGTGCCGGTGTTGAGGTAGAGATGGTCGCCGTGGACGAGGATCGAACTGTGCGCGCCGTCGTGCGGCCAGATGCCCGCGCCGGAGACGAGGTCGAACATCCACACGATGTCGGCATCGAGCGGGCCGGGCTGGATGAGTTCGCGGTCGGGCTGGCGCAGGCCGGGTTCGGGGCGGATATCGACGCCCGGCTTTGGCTTTGGCGCCGTGCCGGAATTTTTCGGCGGCGTAAAATATTTCGCCTCGTCGCGAAAGGGGCCGTCGTTGCCGTTCGCCATCCCATGCACGTCGAGGCACAACACGACGCCGCGATTGTCCACGACGTAAACGCGGTCGCCATCCACCGTCGCGGGCGATGCGATGCCGCACTTGGGCCAGTCGAAATACGGGTCCTCCTCGCGCTTGGGCACGACAAGTTGCCAGAGCAGTTTGCCGTCGCGCTCGTCAAAGCACATCAACACGCCGCGGTCGCCCTGGTGTTTCGGGTCGCGCGGCTCGCCGTTGTTGGTGCCGATGAACACGCGCCCGCCGGCGATCACCGGTGTCGAGTGCGACTCGGTGCCGAGCTTCGCGACCCACTTGATGTTCTTCCCGGAGGCCGGATCAAACGAGTCGGGCAAGCCGCGCTCGCTGGAAACCATGTTGCGCGACCACGCCTGACCCCATTGCGGCTGATCACCCGCGAACAACGAAGCAGTGCCCGCGAAACACGCGAAGGACGCGAAAAGAAAATGACGCAATGAATCCATGCTTCGTGCGCTACTCGACAATCATCATCCCGCGCATCACGAGGTAGTGGCCGGGGAAGGAGCAGATGAACGGATAACGGCCGGGCTGCTTGGGCGCGTGGAAACGCAGCGTGTCGGTCTGATTCGGCTGAACCATCTTCGTTGCGAACAGCACGTCGGACGACTTCGGCACGAAGTCGAGTTTTTCGAACGCGTCGGGGAGCTTGGCCATTTCGTTGGCGGCCTCGCCGATCTTGTCGGCCGATCCGGGCGCGCAAACGACGAGGTTGTGCGGCGTGGCATCCGGGTTTTCCAGGATGAGCTTCACCGGCACGGCGGCCTTGACCTTGAACTCCAGCAACGTGAAGAGCATCCGCTCGGGCACGGTGCCGATGTGCACGATGGTCGGGTTCAACTTGTCGAACGGGTCGGGCTTCTCGGCTTTTTTCGCCGCGCTCTTCGGCTTTGCCGTCGTGCGCGCGAGGAACGGCTGGAAGTCCGCGTGCCTCGTGAGGAAGTCGCCGTTGTCGGCCCAGAGCGGCTTCATCGAGTCGAGCGCCGAACGCAGCGCATGGTCGAGGTATTCGTCCATCGGGTGCTTGAGCAAGTCGAGCGCGACCTCGGCGGCGGGCACCGATTGCAGGTAGCTCGCTGCAATCGCCGCCTCCAATCGCACGAGGCCGCTGTTGTCACTCGCGCGCTCGCGCAGCGCGGCGACCGCATCCGGCATCTGCCCGTGCCACCAGCGCAACTGCCGCGTGGCCGCAGCGCGCACGTTATGGTTCGTGGATTTCAAGAGCGTCGTGAGAAGCGGGACGTTCGGCTCGCGCAAGTTCGCGTACATCCACATCGCTTCGAGTTGGTGGTGTTCGCGACGTGGATCTTTCGCGTCGAGTTGTTTCACCCACTCGTCGAGCGCGGACTTCACCTGCTTCGGGTCGCGTTCGCGCAACTCAATCTTCGCCGTGTAGCGCGTGCGGTATTCGTAAGCCTTGAGCAGGTCGAGCAGTTTCGGGATCGGTTCGCCGGCGATCTTCGACGCAGCGTCGAGCGGCCGGCCCTTCGCCGTGATGCGCCAGATGCGGCCGCTCGTTTTGTCGCGCCGCGTGTCGCGCAGCGAATACTGCATGTGGCCCTTCACTGGATTGTACCAGTCGCACACGTAGAGGTCGCCACGCGGGCCAAAGCGCGCGTCCACTGGGATGAACGAGAGATTCGCCGACTGCCACACGTGCCCAATGCGTTCCTCCTCGAAGTGCGTGTCCTTCTCGACCCACTTGTGAATCTCGACGGTGTTCACGGGCTTGTAGCGAACGCGGACGAAGCAACCCTGCAACTCGTCGGGCCAACTGTGCGTGTAGATGAAGTCCTGCCCGCACGTGCCGCTGTAGGCGGGGAACTTCACCGGCGTCTGCTGCTCGGGATACGGCGGGTTCAACGCATGCA
>DATDFH010000466.1:0-9323 GCA_036522715.1 Verrucomicrobiia bacterium | reverse complement strand
GAGCGAGCGGACGAGCGGAGCGACGTCGGGCCTGGTTTCAGCGGCGACAACAACGGAGGCCGCGGCCTGAAGTGCGAGCAGGACCGATGGAAGCCGCAGATTCATCTTCAAGGGAATGACGCGTGCGCATCGTGGCAGCCCTGCCGCGCTGGCGTCAAGCGGCGCGCGGTCTTTGAACTTAAAGTTGCCGCTGCCGTCGAACTGTTGCATTTTCACGCCACATGCGACGCGTCACGACTATCCTTCCGGAGCGCACCAACGTTCTGTTGCTTGCGCTCGTGGGGTCGTTGCTGTTCCACGTCGGCACGTTCTTCGTCCTCGACCTGGGCATCCGGCTCTCGTGGTGGTCGGCGGAGGCGTTGCCCCTATGGCTGCGCCCGATCTCGTCCACCTTGCCGGCGGTCAAGGTCCCGACGCTCACGCAATCCACTCCAGAGCAGCAAGCGATGCCGTTGATCTTCGTGGATGTCAGCCCGGACCAGGCCACGGCGGATTCGCCGAAGGACACCAAGTTTTACTCATCAGCCAACTCGCTCGCGGCGAACCCGGACATCAAGATCCAGTCCACCGTGCCGAACATCACGGGCGAGCAGAAGAAGATGATTCGCACGCAGGATACGCCGCAACAAAAGTCCTTCCCGCTCCAGCCGACACCCGCGCCCACGCCGGAGCCAAAGACGACCGCAGCGCCCGAACCCAAAGCTACCGCGCCGAAGCCCGGTGAGCTCGCGCTCGCGAAGCCCGCCGATTCGCCGACGATCAGCGACGACGTGAACAAGCGCGTCGGCAAGCCGG
Source organism: Verrucomicrobiia bacterium (assembly GCA_036522715.1). Classification (GTDB taxonomy): domain Bacteria; phylum Verrucomicrobiota; class Verrucomicrobiia; order Limisphaerales; family JACQFS01; genus DATDFH01. Next base: position 8,528 of record DATDFH010000466.1, on the reverse strand, counting down.
AAGAAACTGCGCCGGAACGGCCACGCCGCGTGGACGAGGCCAAACGCCGGCTCAACATGCCCCTCGCCGGTCAGAAGATGAAACAGGAGGGCGGCGTGAAGCATCGCGCGGCAATCTCGAGTCTAGACGTGTTGCACTCGCCGTTCGGTCGCTACGACGAGGCGTTCATCAAGGCCGTGCAGAACCGATGGTATGACTTGATCGACGAGCGCCGCTTCGCCGCGTCCGTCGCCGGCGACGTGGTGGTGAAGTTCGTGTTGCACGACGACGGGCGCATTACCGCCGGGCGGATTGAATCCACCACTGTGGACGTGATCATGACGCACATTTGCCAGAAGGCGATCGAGGATCCGGCGCCCTTCGATCCGTGGCCGACGGACATGCGGCGGTTGATCGGCGCCACGCAGCGCGAACTGACGTTCACGTTTCACTACTACTAGGCTGGCGCCGATGCTTCGGGTGATTTAGAAAGGTCAGACAAAAATTATGTGGCAATTCCTTGTCGAAGGCGGACCGGTGATGTTCCTGCTGGTCATCGCGTCGATCGTTTCGGTGGCGTTCATCTTCGAGCGCGGGCTGGCGCTACGCTGGAAAAAGGTCGTCCCGCCGGAAGTTGAGCGCGTGGTAGAGAACTGCCGGTCCACTGAGCAGATGTCGATGGTACGCCAGGTGTGCGAGCAAGTGGCGTCGCCGTTGAGCCGGCTGCTGCTGATCGGCATCCAGCATCTCAACTGGCCCAAGGAGGAAAACGCGAACGCATTGGAAACCCGAGCGCGCCACGAAGTGCTCAAGCTGGAGCGCGGCCTGGTGGTGCTGGAAATCCTCGTCGGCATCTCGCCGCTGCTGGGGTTGGTGGGCGCGGTCCACGGGTTGATCGTCCTCTTCGGCGACATCGGCTTGAAGGGCGTTTCGGACAACGCCATCGTGGCGAAAGGCATCGCGATCGCGCTGCACACCACGCTGGTCGGGTTGCTCGTGGCCATTCCCACGCTCATCGCGTGGAGCTATTTCAACAAGAAGGTCGAGACGCTGACGGTCGAGATGGAAAACATCTGCGACGATTTCCTCCGCAAGCAATACCGCTATGGCGAGGAAACGGCCGCAGCCCCGTCGCCGACAGGCGCGGTGCAGGAAATCTCACCGACGGCTGCCCCGCAGCCAGTGCCTGTTGCCGCCAAAGCCTGACCACACCCGATGCGGTTCACCCAACAGCAGCGCCGGCCCGCACCGCCGATCATCATCGTGGCACTGATCGACATCCTGATCGTGTTGGTGATCTTCCTGATCGTGACGACGACGTTCAAGCAACAACCTGCGTTGAAGCTGGCGCTTCCCGAATCGAAGCAGCCCAAGCAAGGCGCCTCGGAGAACAAGCCGGTGCTCATCACCATCGACAAGAAGGAACCCTATTTCTACGTCGGCAAAACACCGGTCACCCTCGAAAAACTTCAGGAATCGCTCAAGACCGAGGCGGCGGCGAATCCCGAGTTGCAGTTGAACATCAGCGCCGACACGGACGCTCCTTTCGGCAAGGTCATCAATGTGATGGACGCGGCGAAGGAGGCGAAGATCAAGAACATCAGCGCGCTCACCCAGCCGCCGGGGCAAAAGTAGTCGCGGTTGGGAACAAATGGTGTCCTAGTGCCTCTAATTTTGGGCTTGCGTTAGCAGCGCAAGTTTGCTCAAAGTTGAACTGCGATCCGAAAAACCCGATCCCAAAGGCATTGCTATGAAACTTCGTTCCCTCCTCCTTGCCACACTACTCGCCGGCTCTGTGTTCCAAGCCCGTGCTACGATTACTCTCTTCGACTTGGTCGGCACCGCCGGCCCCGGTTTGCTCTTCGGCAACGAACCCGCTGTCGCCTCTGGCGGCACAGGCGGTGAAATCGGTTCAGGCATCTTCTTCGACAGCGTGGCCATGACGCTGTCCGTCACCAATGTCGGCTGGGGATCCTCGCAAGGATTTACTGATCTCTCCAGCACGGCAAACAACTCGCACATTCACGTTACCACCAACAACTTTGGCAATGACGGCACCGGCAACTTTAAGCTGACGGGAGCCGTGCTTTTCACCCTCGCTCGTTCTTCGAGTTTGGTTTCGGGTGGAACGTTCACAACGCCGCCCATCACTTTGACCGCCGCTCAACAGACCGACCTATTCAACGGCAGGTACTACATCAATATCCACACCCTGAATAATGGCGGCGGTGAGTTGCGCGGGTTCCTTGTGGCCGTGCCCGAACCAAGTGTGCTGGCCCTCTCCGGTGTCGGACTCGGCTTGCTGGTGATCCGCCGGCGGCGGCGGAGATAATTTCTGCGTTCAACAAAAAGAGGCGCGGGCCGAACAGCCCGCGCCTTTTTGTTTTCCGGAAACGGCTACGCGGCCTTCTTCGCGAACAGCGACCAGCCCTTGCCCTCGTCCTGCTGGCGCAGCGAGGCCTTGAGCTGGCCGAGGATCGAGTGCCACGCGATGTAGATCTTGTGCCACTGGTTTTCCAGGGCGGCGAGGTCCTGCTCGCTCGTCCCGCTCATGGCCCGGATCGACGAGCAATTGGTGATCACGCCGTGGATCTCCTCTTTGGAGGGTTCGGTCATTTCGATCGTGGCGAGAATGCTTTCAAGCTCCTGGATGAGGACGCATTTGAATTCGAGGAACTGGGTCTCATCGTCCAGATCAAAACGCTTTTCCCGCGCGCGGTTGAGGTAGTGGCTGAACTGGCGCCAGCATTCCACGTAGCTTTCAACCTGCGCGATGACTTGCTCGAGTTTCTTGGTGTCCATAACAGTTGGGGTTGGAGGTTCAGTTCTGCCCCATGGTCCGGGGCAAGAGGAAGATGATCGCCCCGCCGCCCAGATCACGAGCCGTGATCCGCAGACCGGGATAATTCACCGTCAGATCGACCAGCGGCAGCCGCGATTCGCGCGCCTCGGCGAAGGTCTTGAGCACCGTCTCGGCGATCTCTCGCGCGCACGGCAACGGGAAGGAGCGCGGCAGTGTCGAGGCCGTGATGGCGCCAAGCCGGTTGATGGTGAAGGTGCCGGTGGGCAGCCGCATCGGCAGCCGATGCTTGCGTCGTGCGAAGAAGTTTAGGAGGCCCATTTGAGCAGGAGGTTGTTGACAGTTTGACGAAGTTGTTCGGGCGCCAGCGTTTTCTGCAATCCCAGGCAGATCGTGCGATCGCCGCAGCCGGCGAGAATCACGCGGCGTTGATTGGTCGAGGCATTCACATGTCCGGCCTCGCCGAGTTCCAGGCTTTCGCCCAGCTTTTGAAAACGTCCCACGGTGCGGCGCGTCCACTCGGCGACCTTCTCGGCGTTCTCGACTCCCCACGATTCGACCGGGTCGGCTTCGCTGGTCGCGAGGATGAACTCGACGCCCTGCGTGCGGGCCAGTTCCGCGAGCGACGCCTTGCGAAGTGCCTCGGCGTGCACGGCATCCGCGCCCGAGAGCAGTCCCGCCGGAGCGTTGCTCTCGTCCAAAACGTGGGCAGTTTCCAGGAGAAGTGTATGATATGCGCTGAAGATTTTCCGCTCCCGCTCCGGCTCCGGCGGCAGCACTTCGAAGCTTCCATTCTTCCACTCCAGGATGCGCTGGAACGCCAGCACGCCGGTCAGATCGGCCGTCACCGCGTCGATGATGTCGCCGTTGGAGAACCAGACCCGCCCTTCCTGCACACCCTGCCGGACTCGCAACACCGAACTGCTCAACGAAAGGCATTCGAGCTGGATGATATCGACGAGCGATTTGCTCTGGAGACCGCGGAAGCCGGTGGCTGTGCTCGCGCCCAGCAACGCTTCGATGCACTCGAGGAATAATTGCGTCTCCTCCGGTGTCGTGGGTTTCTGGAGAAACAAATCCACGCCGATCGCATACGCACGCGCGCGGAACTGCTCGTCCGCCAGGCCCGTGAGCACCATTGTCCTCAACTGGGGAAATTTCCGCCGCACAATCGCCAGCACCTGGAAGCCGTCCACCTTCGCCATCTTCAGGTCGCAGATCAGCACGTCGAAGGTCTCGGCTTCGAGCAACGCGAGCGCGCGCTGGCCGGTCTCGGCGGTGCGCACTTCCGACTGGCTGTTCTCTTTGAGGAGCAGTTCGCGATAGACGCGCAGGAACTCGCGGTCGTCATCGACCAACAGGATTTTGGGCGCGGGTTTTTCTGGACGTTCAACTTCGGCCATAACGGTTTTCAGATCGTTGCCCGATACATAGCAAGGATCTGTCCAACCGCCGCGCGACCCTCTGGTATTTGAACTGCTAAGTCCGTTGCAACGATGTTCGCAATAATCAAGTCTCTGTTCCGGCCGCGTTACGACCGCAGTTTGAGGGCTTCCGGCCCCCTGACGCCCCCTGCAATCGACCGCCCGCGCATCCGCGTCCAACCGCGCACAGTGTCCACCAATCCGACAGCGTGTCCTCCAAACGGACCGACTGTGGCACCGACGAAAAAGACCCAGCCGATGCCCGTGGCCAACGACGCGCCCGCCCTGCCAAGTTCCGAAACAATCTCCCTGCCGCTGGCGAAAATCATCGCGCGTCTGCCGAATGAAGTGCAGGCGGCCGTCATCACGTCGGAAACCGGCGACCTTCACGTCGCGCTTCCGCTTGCGGAAATTCTCGCGCAACTCCCTCGCGGCGTGGTCCGCGTTCCTTTCGGCATCATCCGCCACGCTTCGCCCAGCGGTTGTTTCACTCCGCACACCAATTTCGATCCGGTTCCGGTGACGCTTCCACTGGACGAGATCGTCTCCCGCATTTCGCCGTCACAACTTCCGCGGCGCGCCCCCCGAAAGCGCATCGAGGTCCCGGACAGCGTCCCCGCTCCATTTCAATCCGGCACGTCTCGGACAGAATCATATTCCGCCCCCGCAGTTCCCCCGGCGCCTGTTGCATCCCCAGAGCCGGTTTCGCCGCCGACGCCCATCGAGGTGCCAATCAAGATCGAAACACCCGCGCCTGCGCCCGTCGCACCGGTTTCTGTGGAACCTCCACAACCAGCTCCTGTCGCGACGCCAGTTGTTGCTGCGCCTGTTGCTCCTCCCGCACCCGCACCTGCGCCGGCAACCGCGTCCGCCGAACCGAGACGCGAGACTTCTTTCTTCCGGGCCGGCAACCTCGTGCTGCCGGTCAATCGTCTCATCAACAACTGGCCGCAACCGGTCCTCCTGGAAATTTCCCGGGCCAACCTCGCAAACGAACCGGTCGAGATGCCGTTGACGCTGATCGAAACCGGCCTGCGCCAGGGACGCCTGACCTTCAGCTGGAAGCAACTGCGCGATTGGATGCCCGGCCTGCCCAAGCCCCACGCCGAGTCGCCCAACGACGCGCTCGAACTCGAACTGCCCCTCCGCATCATCGCGCCGCTCTACCTTTCGCAGCGCACGGCTCAGCCGCGCACTCGCGTCAACGTCGGCCAGAATATTCCCGACCTTTTCGGGCCGGGAACCTTGACCTCCGACACGAGTCTGTTGCGCAAACTGGAGGCGGAGTCTTCGCGACCGGCGACCGTACCGGGTGTCAACGTTGACGTTTGGGAAGCGCAGACTGCGCCCACCGCCAACGCCCCGGCACGCAAGTCCCTGCCCAGCGTCGAGTCGGTGGTCGGAACCGCCGCAGCACCCGCCGGCAGCCTGGCCACGTCACAGACTTCATTCCTGGCGCGCAATACCATCGACGCGATCTTTGAAGAGCCGGGGAAAACTTCCTGGACCGCGATGGATGTCGTGCGCAAAACCAGCCGCCTCAAGGGCGTGGCCGGCGCGTGCATGTTCACGCAGGACGGCCTGCTCGTCGCCGAGCAATACCCTGCCCTCGTCGGCGTGGACACGTTCTGCGCGCTCGTGACTCAGATGTATAACCGCGTGTTCGGTCACGCGATGGAACTTCGCCTTGGCGGCCCGACGCGCCTGGGCTTCGTCGCCGAAGGCGTGAGCTACGAAACCTTCAAGTGCGGCCGCGTTTATTTCACCGTCATCAGCCAGCCCGGAGAAAAACTTCCGCTGACCGAACTTCTTGTCATCGCCGACCACCTCACCCGTCAATCTCGCTAATCACAACTATGGCCATCATCAACCAAGCCACCAAAGAGCTGCAGGTTAAGATCGTTTTCTACGGTCCTGCCATGTGCGGCAAGACCACCAACCTCGAACACATCCACGGCAACGTGCAGACGTTGCAGGAGCACAAGGGCAAGCTCGTCTCGCTGGCGACCAGCTCCGACCGCACGCTGTTCTTCGATTTCCTGCCGATCCAGGCGATGGCGATCAAGGGCTTCCGTACCAAGTTCCAGCTCTACACCGTGCCCGGCCAGGTGATCTACAACACCACCCGCCAGCTCGTGCTGCGCGGCGTCGATGGCATCGTGTTCGTCGCCGATTCGCAGTACGACAAGATGCAGGAAAACGTCGAGAGCTTCGCGAACCTTGAGGAGAACCTCCGCAGCCTCAAGCAGAACCTCGCCGAGATCCCGCTCGTGCTCCAATACAACAAGCGCGACCTTCCCAGCGCCGCGCCGCTCGAATACATGGAGTTCCTGCTCAACAACCGCGACGTGCAGGTGCCCTCCTTCCCCGCGTGCGCCAACAAGGGCGAAGGCGTCTTCGAGACCCTGAACATGATCACGCGCATGTTGCTCCACCGTTTCATCAACGAGACCTCCCGCAAGGCGGCCTAAGAAGATGTACACCCTCCCTCAACTCATTGAGGAAGACCTGCATACCCTCGACGGGGCGATGCGTGAACTCGTGCAGAAAAGCGAGTCCACCGCTGCGCTCCTGATCGACAAGGGTGGCTTTCTCATCACCCAGCAGGGCAGCACCGACAGCTTCGACGGCACCACCGTTGCGGCGCTCGGCGCCGGATCGTTCTGCGCGAACAAGGAGATCGCCAACCTCATCGGCGAGGAAGGTTTCGCCAGCGTCTATCAACAGGGCGACAAGCAGAGCCTCCTCGTCGTCAACGTGGACGAACATTGCCTCCTCTGCGTCATCTTCAAATCCCAGACCGGCGTTGGCGCGGTGAAATACTACGCCAGCGACGCCGTGAAGGAGATCGCCGCCCAACTCAAGCGGGCCGGCGAGCGCAGTCCCGGCGCCGGCTTCGACCTCTCGGTCCTCAACATCGCCGACACCGACGAAATCTTCCGCAGCAAGACGGCGTAATCCCCACTCCTACCCTTTCTCTTACTCTCGTCTCCAAACCGGGAGAGCAGGATTACGAGTAAGAGAACGCGCAAGACGAAGAAGCCATCCTCCGCCTCTCACGCCAGCTTGCCATGCGTCCCGTCGCAAAACGGTTTTCCGCCCGTGTGTTTGCAGCCGCACCACGCGACCGTCTTCGCCTCCGTGATCTCGATCTTCACCGGCGCGAAGCCGCTGCCCTTGTGTGAGCCGTCGCAAAACGGCTGCTCCTTCGACCGCCCGCACGCGCACCACCAATACGTGCCCGGCTGGACCTTTTGAACGAACGGCGATTTCTGGGCGATGTTGGGTTCAGTCATGTCTTCGTAATAACGGCTCCCCCGCCCTCGCGCAACGTTCGACAAACACGTCCCGGTGAAACCTTCTCCGCACCGACATGCACGGCCGAAATCTTGTTGCGCTTGCGCAGCCGGCAACGTTAGAAAGGCGCGCACTCAGGAACCATGACACAAATCATGAGCAACCATTCGACCCATTCCTTCGGCACTCCACTCCTCAGCCACACCAGTGCCGCGCGCGGCACCGCCACGCACCGGATCCCCGTCACGCGCCCTCACGAGCCTCGTGGCAGCGAGGCCTTCCAACCGTTGCCGCCGCCGCCGGGCAAACCTCCGTTCCGCCTCGACCTCGCGGACCTCGTCGGCAAGGCACGCATCAAGGCGATCAAGAATGCCGGCAAGATGGTCTTCCATTCGGTCGGTGACACCGGCGGCATCAAGGACGCGGTGCCGCAGACCATCGTGGCCAAGAAGATGGTCGAGCAGTTGAAAACGCCATTGGCCGGGCGACCGGCATTTTTTTATCACCTGGGCGACGTGGTTTATTTCAAGGGCGAGGCCGCGCAGTTCTTCCCGCAATTCTACGAGGCCTACGAGCATTACTCGGCGCCGATTCTCGCGATCCCCGGCAATCACGACGGCACACCGCCCGGCGATGGGTCGGGGCCGCTCGACGCGTTCATGCGCAACTTCTGCAACGCGCAGCCGGCGCTCACGCCCGAAGCGGTGGACGTGCAACGCACCGCCATGACGCAGCCCAATTGCTACTTCACGCTGCTCACGCCTTTCGCCACCTTCGTCGGCCTCTACAGCAATGTCCCATCCGGCGGGCGCATTCACCGCGACCAACTCGATTGGCTGGTCGGCGAACTGCACGCTGCCGACCCCGACAAGGCGCTGATCCTTTCCGTGCATCACCCGATCTATTCGGCGGACGACCACCACAGTGGAAACGAAAAACTCGAAGCGCTCATCCACGGCGCCTATCAAACGGCCAGGCGGATTCCCGATGCGGTGCTCACCGGGCACGTCCACAATTTCCAGCGCTTT
>DATDFH010000465.1:0-6968 GCA_036522715.1 Verrucomicrobiia bacterium | reverse complement strand
GCGAGGGCACGATCGACCGGCGCCTGGAGGAGTTGAATCATGAGAAAGGCGATGCCGCCGAACTGGTCATCGACGGACGGCTCTTGCAGGAAGAACAAATCGAGGTGAGCCTCGCTGATCTCCTCCGCAGCGCCGAGGCGGAGTTCGACCCGGCGAGCGAGACGATCGACGAAGCGGCGCTCGAACACGAATGGCCGGCGCTGCGCACCAACCTCATGCTTGCCGCCAGCCGTTGGCGCCAGCCCGAGAGCATGGCCGGCCTCGCCGAACCCGGCCTCACGCCGGAGGAATTTGAGCAGCGCCTCGCCGCCTGAACGTCACTCGCAATACATCAATCTTGCCGCTCGTCGCGGAGTGCTCGTGATGAGAAATCCGTCGGAGTTTTGGAAAACCTATGCACGCGACCTATGCATTAGGGGCTTTCGAGCTTTTGCGCCCCTCGCAAGTTGTTGGTAATGATGGAGCCAATGGTCGGGGTCGAACCGACGACCTACGGTTTACGAAACCGTTGCTCTGCCACTGAGCTACATTGGCTTCGACGAGCGGGGAGAAGATAGTGGCTGTGCCGGATACGGCAACAAGATTTTGGACCGGGCAGCGGCGAACTCAACGCGTCGGGCGCAGTTGCAGCGCGCCGACCTCCTGACGTTCCGCGAGCGTGCGCTCCACCCGGCGGCGGAGATGCACGAGCTTCCTGCCCGAGATGCGCACAAGAAAAAGCGAGCGCAGCAAAGAATGCCTTTGCCCGTTCAGGAAGCGGTAGCGGTCGAGGTCGCGGCCAAACTCGCGTGAGTCAAAGGTCTGCCCGATGCGCTCGATCGTTTCAAAGTCGAGCTTGAAGAACGGTGGATAGATCAAGCGCAGCAACGCCACCATCGGGACGGCGTGCCAATGAAGCGAGCGCCAGAAAATCTTCTCCTCGAATTCCTCCGGGGAGCAATGAGCGTATTCGCTGAACAGGTTTCTGAAGTCATTTGGCCACATAGCATCTGTTGTTGAGCAGTGCCGGTGCCAGCGAGATTCATCGGTGCGAAATGCCTCCATTCCGCGCCACGCGGTTGCGAATCGTGCGGTTTGCTGACACGGGCTGTCCACGAGCGGGACAGCACAGGGGCGCGTCAGTGCTCGCGATGCAACAGAAAGTCCGCGAGGGCTTCGAGCGCTTGAGCCTGCCCGCGAAATGGCCGAAGCGCGGCGAACGCCCGGTTGGTCAGTCGTTTCGCGATCCGCCGCGATTCGTCGAGGCCGACGATCGAAGGATACGTCGCCTTCTGCGCCTTGGTGTCTTTGCCGGCGGTCTTGCCGAGTTTCTCGCTGGTCTGCGTCACGTCGAGGATGTCGTCGATGACCTGGAAGGCGAGACCGACGTTGTAGCCGAAGTCGGTCAAGGCTTTGAGTTGTCCGGACGTGCAGTTTGCGCTCATGCCGCCGAGTCGCACTGAGCAGCAAAGAAGCGCCGATGTTTTCCGCTCGTGAATGTATCGGAGATCCGCGGCGGAGAGCTTTCTCCGCTCGCCTTCCAAATCGGCCACCTGCCCGGCGATGAGTTGCAGCGAACCGGACGCGTGCGCGAGTTCGAGCACGAGGTCTTGATGCGAGTAGCGCGGCCAACCGCGCGCCTTGACGGCCATCTCGAATGCGGCGGTCAGCAGTGCGTCGCCGGCGAGGATGGCAATGCCTTCGCCATAAACTTTGTGATTGGTCGGCTTGCCGCGGCGGAAGTCGTCGTTGTCCATCGCCGGTAGGTCGTCGTGGATCAGCGAGTAGGTATGGATGCACTCGACGGCACACGCGAGCGGCAACGCGTCGGCGTCGGAGCCACCGCAGGCTTCGGCCGCGGCAAGGCAGATCGCGGGGCGCATCCGCTTGCCACCAGCGAAGAGCGAATAACGCATCGCCTTGTGGATCGTCGCGGGGCGGGTTCTCTCCGACGGAAGGAGGCGATCGAGTGCGCGGTTCACAGCCTCGGTGCGCGAGGTCAGGAATGCCTGCAGATCAAAACTTGTTTTCGGCGGCGCGCTCGGGCGCTGGGAAGGCCTCGACATGCGAGACGTTTTAGGAGAACCGCGCGGGCGGCGCAAGTCTGACGGCGACCGGCTCATTGCGCGCCGTGGAGAACCAACCGGCCAGCGGGCCACTTGAGTTTCGACGCAACTTCCGCCGCAAATTGCGATGCTGCCGGGTCACTGTTGCTCAATTCAACGTTCATTCGCCCCGCCGCCATCGCAACGGCCTGCGGCAGATCAAGGAAGCGCAAGACATTAAGGTAATCCGGGCCATTGCGGTGCGAGGCGGGAAGTTTGTTCAGTCGCAAGGCAGCCAACTTTGGCTCAAACAGCGAAGCATAGAGCGCGTTGACGCCCATGCTGCCGCTGGCACGAAGATCGAACGACGCGCGCTCCAGGTCTTTCAACGCGCGCGCCGCTTCGAGCCCGCGCCGGATGTCCCAGACGCGCATCGCGTCGAGCGCCTGGCCAAGGAGCATGAACCGGCGGCGGATGTGCGGCGTCTCCCGCGCGGTTGGATTCCACGCCGAGAGTCCGATGCCGCGCGGCGCGAGAAAAATGTGCACCGCGTCGCCGCGATCCAAATCGACTTTGAGTCTCGCCGCGCTGAAATCGCCCGAAGGTGTGGCGACATTGTTGGTCGCGAGCAGGCCCGCGACATGAATCTCCGCAGCCAGTTCTTTTCCAAAACCCTCGCGCATCGCCGCGAGCCACGCGGCCCAGCCCGGTTCGCCGAGCACCTCGAAGATAACGCGCTTGGTTGTCCGAGCGCGCCCGCCTTCGGCAACGTAGAGCCGCAGCGGCACATGCTCCTGACTGGTGAAATCAACTGCGCGCAGACGCAGGCCGTCGTGCTTCGCGTCGAACGCGGGCTTGTTCGCCAACGCACCCGGCGCCTCCGGCCAGCCGCGAAATGATTTCTCGCGGAGCGCCGCCATCCACTCGTCCCGCTGCCGCGACCACGCCGATTCGTCTTTCGGAACTTCGGGCGCGGACGCCATCGGCACGAACGTTTCGTGAATCTTCGTCGTCCGTTCGTCGGCGGGTTTCTCCTTGAACACCTTCAGGTCGATCGGTGGGAAAAGTTTTTCCGCCGGCGTGGCGATGAGCGGTTCATCGCGCTTAAGGTAGCGGTTGAACCAGCGGAACACGGGCACCTGCAAATCCTGCGTGTCCTTGTGCGGGCCTTCGGTGATGAGCAGGCCGAGTTTGTCGGCGGCGCCGTTCAGCCGGTAAATGTTCCGCACTTTCTGGTGCAGCCGCTCGAGACCTTCGAGCGGGAAGATCGAGTCTTTGTCGGTGTTGCAGATCAACAGCGGACGCGGGGCGACGAGCGCGGCGACTTGCGCGTAATCCCAGCGATACGTGTTCACCATGAACATGCAGTCGCAGTGGCCTTGCACCGTGCCGTCGATGACGTGGTTGTGCAGGTCGGTGATGCCGGCGACGGGGCACGCGACCTTGATGCGCTCGTCGAGCGCGGCAATCCACCAACTGTAGGCACCACCGCCCGAGCGACCGGTCACGCCGATGCGCGAACCGTCCGCTTCGGGGCGCGATTGCAGATAGTCGATTGCGCGGATGCCGTTCCACGCCTCGACGCCGGCGGGTGTGTAGCCGCGCGAATTCCACCACCACATGCCTTCGCGAAACGTGCCGTGGTGGACGCCTTCCAATTCGCCGAGTTGGATTGTGTCGATGGTCAGGCACACGTAACCATGGCGCGCAAACCATTCGCCGTGGTGCTGGTAGCCGGCTTTGTTACCGAGACTCACACCGTTGGTCTTCACGACCGCGTGGCCGCTGACATAAAGAATTGCGGGCGCGGGCTTCGCGAGATTCTTCGGCAGGTAAAGATTCGCCGTCACGTAAAGTTGCGGCATCGATTGGAAATGGAGCTTCTCGACGGTGAACTGTTCGTGCTCCAACCGACCGGTGACGACGGGCTTTAAGTCGGTGCGCGGCGGCATCGGCGAGAGGCCGAGCATCTCCTCCAACTGCCGACGATAGGTGTCGCGGCGCGAGTTCCAATCATCGAGCGTCTTGATGTCGGCAAGACACGCGGCTTCCAGCTTGAGCGTTTCGGCGCGAAAATAGTCGTCGAGCTGGAAGTCGCCGGGGGTGGGTTTGTTCGTGACCATGGCGGCGCTCAATCGGCCACCGGCCAGCGAAACCATCGCGACGATCAATGCCAGGAAGGCAGGGCGGCATCCGTTCATAGGGACGCGAGGATGAAACGCAACCACCGGGCAGGCAAGGGTTTCATTCCTCAGGGTTGAACCAGGCTTCCTCCGGTCGGTCGCGCGACAATTCCCCTGTAAAATTAAGGGAAAATTGAGATTGCCTTCGCCGGTGCTTTCGCTACGGTGACGCGCTCTAAGTTACCTGGACAATGAATTCCGAATACTGCAAACAAGCCCTGAACAAGGTCATCGACCCCAACGTGCTGATCAATCTGGTGGCGCGGCGGGTGCGGCAATTGAGCACGCCCGGCGCTCCCGGCAGCCGGCCGCTCATCGCCGATGTCGTCAACATGGGTTTCGCCGACATCGCGCTCACGGAGATCGTGGAAGACAAAATGGGCTGGGAAGTTCCCGAGCCGCCCAAGCCGGTCGAGCAGGCCGCCAAGAAACGCAAGCGCCACTGAGCCGAACATACTTTCCGCCGCAGCCAGCCCCGCGTAGCATCGGGGCTGGCTGTTGTCGTTTATGGCTGACATCCTGAACAATCCGAAGGCCCGCCGCGATTACCACATCCTCGAAACCTACGAGGCCGGCCTGGTCCTGCGCGGCACCGAAGTGAAATCCCTGCGCGCAGGCAAGGGCCAGATCAGCGACGCCTTTGCCCGCGTCGAGAACGGCCAAGTCTGGCTCTACAACGCGCACATTGACGAATACTCCCACGGCAACCAGCAGAACCACGTACCCAAGGCCAAGCGCAAACTGCTCCTCAACAAGTCCGAGATTCGCAAACTCTTCGAGGTCGCCTCCGTCAAGGGCAACGCGCTGGTTCCCCTCTCCTTCTACTGGAAGAACAACCGGGTGAAAGTCCAGCTCGGCGTCGGCAAGGGCAAGGCGCTCCACGACAAGCGCGAGGACCTCAAGGAGCGCGATGCGGAGCGGGAGATGAAACGAGCGGCGATGAGACGGCGCTAGGCCTGCCGTGTGTCGATTCAAAACGAAAACGGCGTTCCGAATTGGAACGCCGCTTTCGCGAGAATCTTGTCGCTCCTTACGCTGCCTTCGCGTCACCCTTCTTCCAGGTGCGCTTGGGCGCCTTGGTGACGAGGCCCTTCTTGAGGGCGGCGGCGGTGACGCGCATGTAGCGCACTTCGCCGTTGGCCATGAGCGCCTTTACGCGCTGAAGGTTGGGCAGGAAGCGCCGCTTGGTGATGGCGGTGACGTGCGTGCCGATGCCGCCCTTTTTCTTGGCTTTGCCCGAGCGCCAGATGCGGCTGCCCTTGATCGAGCCTTTACCGGTGAGTTCGCAGATTCGTGACATAAATCCAGTCAGTTAGGAGCGCGGAAGGTATCAACCATGCCCGTTCATGCAAGCAATATTTCCGTACGAATGGACATGCGCGACGGCCCGCGACCAAATGTCAGGTCAGATACCGTCGCACGGTGCTTTCCGGCAGCGAAATCAGGTCGAGGAACGTGAGGAAGTCGATGGTCTTGAACTCGCGGTCGATCGCCGGCGGGCCGGTGATCTTCGCACCCACCGCAAGATAAGCGCCCAACAGCTTGGGAACCTTCGGCGCCTTCTTCGATACTTGATCCAACGGACACGCCACGGCTGGGAGCGGATTGGTTTGAAACGGCGCATCGACCAGATGTTTGCGCTTCAATTCCTGATACATCGACGCGCCTTCCACCGGGTCCTGCGACGTGAGTGAACTGCACCCGATCAAGTAGCGCCCGCCGCGCTCGCGCGCATAGGCATAGATGCCGCGCCACAGGAGGCTGAGCACAGCGAGGTTGCGGTGATCGCGATGAACGCAGGCGCGACCAAGTTCGACGATCTGCTTCTGGATCGGCTGATACGGCGTGAAGTCGAACTCCTGCGCGCTGTAGAAGCCGCGGTTCGCCACCGCCTTGTCACCCATCTGGAGCCGGTAGGTGCCGACGATGCCGCCGTTGGCCGTGTCCTCGACCAGCAGATGCTCGCACACGTCGTCGAACGGATCGGCGTCGAGGCAGGTGGCGAAGGATTGTTCGAGGCCCTCGTTGAGTTCGAGGTTGAACACCTGGAAACGCAGCGACTGCGCGGCGCGGATGTCGTCGCGAGTGCGGGCGAGCTTCAACTCGTAAGTCTGCCGCAACTCGGCTCGGGCCAGGATGCGGTTCCCGACTTTGAAGCCGGCGGATTCTTCAGGCCCTACGCTCATGGGATCGTCAAGATGGACGCGCATAGTGTGTGAAAGTTTGAAGGTGGCAGCAATGGAATTCTTCGGCCGCCTGCTCAACGGCAATAGGTGAGTCGTTGCAGCTTGGCGCAGGCTTCCGCTTCGGGACATTTGAACAACGTCTGCCCCTCTGAAGCCCAGTCCAGATCAGGACGGAACTCCAGAAAGCAGACCTCCCCGGCGGCGAGATCGAGCCGCAGCGGCACCACGAACACTTTAATCTCATGATGGCCCGCATCAACGGTCAGCGTCGTAAAGCGACCTTGCTTGATGCCCGCTTGTTCGCACCCGTCGAGCCGCACGAATTGCACGCGATCGGCGACTCTTCCTTTCGCCCACATCAGATGGACCGTCGCCTTGCCGGGCTCAGGCTGGACGGGGGTGAAATGTTTCGACGGAGACGGAACGGGCGGCAGTTTCAGAGATGCACGCCAGCGCGCAGCCTGTTCACATGGCGTTTGGAACTCAGACGGTCGGGTCAACTTCCAACGAACCAACCGATCCTGTGCATCGAAGGCCATCCAAAGCAGCCGGTGACGTTCAACCGGCGGGGAATG
>DATDFH010000464.1:0-4588 GCA_036522715.1 Verrucomicrobiia bacterium | reverse complement strand
GGCGTGCTACGATCTGCGCGGCGTGCAGGTGCTCGACGCCTGCCGGCGCGTCGGCGTGCCGGTGCCCGACGAAGTGGCCGTCGTCGGCGTGGACAACGACGATCTGCTCTGCGAACTCGCGCACCCGCCGCTGTCAAGCGTGATCCCGAACACCGGGCGCACGGGTTACGAAGCGGCGGCGCTGCTCGATGACTTGATGTCTGGCCGCGCTGCGCGCGCCGAGACGAATCTCATTCCGCCGCTCGGGGTGGCCACGCGCCAGTCCACTGACGTGCTGGCAATCAACGACAACAACGTTGTCCGCGCAGTGCGTTTCATTCGTGAGCACGCGTGCGACGGCATCAAGGTGAAGGACGTGCTCCGCGCGGTGCCGCACGCGCGGCGGTTGCTGGAGAGCCGGTTCAAGAAGCTGCTCGGTCGCACGCCGCATGAGGAGATCATCCGGGTTCAGCTCAATCGCGTGAAGCAGTTGCTGACCGAGACGGATTTGTCGCTGGAAGACATCGCCGAGCGAACCGGCTTCGCGCACGTCGAGTATCTGAGCGTGGTGTTCAAGAAGAAGATGGGGCAGCCGCCAAGCCGGTTCCGGGCGGAGAACAAGAAGTGATTCGGAGGGACGAGCTACGCGAGTCCCACGCTTGATGGTCAGGAGAGATGTGGACTCGCGTAACTCGTCCCTCCGAAACGAGGGAAAAATCCTCAACTCAAATGCGCAACCTCTCATTGCCCGTCTGCAAGCCGTTGCCCTAAGCTCGCTCGCAACTCAGCAATCAATACACACGTCTTATGGGCAAGAAAATCAACGTCGCCATCGTCGGACTCGGATTCGGCGCCGAGTTCATTCCACTTTGGCAGAAGCACCCGCACGCCGACTGTTACGCGATCTGCCAGCGCAACGAGGACAAGCTCAAGGCTGTCGGTGATTACTTCGGCGTCGAGCGGCGCTACACGGAATTCTCGGAGCTGCTGAAGGACAAGAACGTCGACGTCGTTCACATCAACTCGCCGATTCCGGATCACGCGTGGATGAGCCTGGCCGCGCTCAAGGCCGGCAAGCACGTCGCCTGCACCGTGCCGATGGCGACGAACATCGCGGACTGCAAGAAGATCGTCGATCTCGCGAAGCGCTCCGGCCTCAACTACATGATGATGGAGACGGTGGTTTACGCCCGCGAATACCTCTTCATGAAGGAGCTGCTCGACAAGGGCGAACTGGGCAAGTTGCAGTTCGTGCAGGCGAGCCATCAGCAGGACATGGATGGCTGGCCGAATTACTGGCCCGGACTGCCGCCGATGTGGTACGCGACACACTGCGTCGGCCCGGTCGCAGGTTTGATCGGCAAGCCGGCGGAATACGTTTCGTGCTTCGGCTCCGGAACCGTCCGCAAGGAACTCATTAAGAAGTACGGCTCGCCTTTTGCCGTCGAAACCGCGCACATCAAGTTCGCCGGCACCGATGTCAACGCGCGCATCATCCGCAGCCTGTTCGATACCGCGCGGCAGTATCGCGAGAGCATCGACGTTTACGGCACAAAGAAGTCCGTCGAGTGGCCGCTCGTTGAGCACGAGCCGCTCGTCATGCATACGGCGAAGCTGCCCGAACCGAAGATTCCGAAGGCGGTGAAGTGCCCTGACTTTGCCAAGCGTCTGCCGAGAGGCATCGCGAAATACACGACGCAGGGAGTTTACGACGCGAGCAAAAAAACCCACCTGAGCTTCACGCAGGGCAGCGGTCACGGTGGCAGCCATCCGCATCTGGCGCACGAGTTCGCGATGGCGCTCGTGGAAGGCCGCGATCCGTTCCCGAACGCGAAACAGTCCGCCAACTGGACCTGCGTCGGCCTTTGCGCGCACGAGTCAGCGCTCAAGGGCGGCGCGATCGTGAAGCTGCCGACGTTCACGCTGTAACCGCGTGGCGGGTTTGATTGTCTGACTGGCTGGCGTTGGGAAACCGGCGCCAGCCAGTGCGTTTTTGGCCGCGTGTTGCGTCGGGACGGCGCTGGAATTTTCAGGCCGGGTTGTGTTAGGTTTCGCCAATCGAATAGCCGCCATGAAGTTGTTCCTCTCACGCTTCGCGCTTCTCGGATTGATCGTCTCCGTGGCGGTCACCGCGCCTGCCGCGCAGAAGGTCAACACTCCGAAGACTCAGGACGCGAAGCAGCAACTCGATCAGGCGCAGAGCAAGTTGAAAGACGCGCGCTCGGCACTCGACAAGGCGCAGAAGGCATTTCGGCAGGCGGAGACGGCGCAGCAGGCCACCACCGCTGCGTTGGCCAAGGCGCGGCAGAGCGTCTATGACCGGCACGCGGGAAAGATCGGCCTCACCGCGGCGTCCGCCGAGCGTGATGCCGCGCGCACGCAGGTCAACGCGGCGCGCAAAGCGTTGCAGGAGGATTTGAAGGCGCAGCCCGATTACCAGAAGGCTATCAGGTCCGCCGACGAAGCGGGCGCGCGCTTTGGCGGGTTGAACGACGACGCGTCCCTCTCATCCGAGCGACGCCAGAAACTCAGCGTGGAACTGGCCGCCGTGATGCGCCGTCCCGCGGAGATGGAGCGCGAACGCGAGTCGAGTGACGCGGGATTGCAGGAAGCACAAGCACGCTTCCGCGCGGCCGACCAGCAGGTGTCCGCGCTACAGGCGCATTTGCAGAAGGAGATGGACGCCGACCCGGCCGTGAAGGATGCGCAGGAGAAATTGAAGGACGCCGCCAGCCAGCTCGCCAAGGCGCGCAGTTCGTTCAACCAGTCGCAGCAGCAATTCAACTCCGCGCAGTCGGCCGTGAATCGCGAGCAACAGCAGTATCAACAGGCGCAGAATCAGGCCCGCAAGAAACGCGTGAAGAACTGAGCAGTTCGCGGTGCTGTCCGCTCCGGCTTCGCTCGCGCTGGAGTTTCCGAAGTCCACCCTCTAGGCTCCGCTTCACCATGAAGCGCCTTCGCACGCTCTTGTTCACGCTGTTCGCGGGTTGCGCAAGCCTCCCCTGCGCCGCCGCTCCAACCATCGAGGCCAGGGAGCTTGATGTCATTTGCGGCCCCATCGCCAATCTCCCGCCGACGAGGCTGCCGCTGAAGCTGGAGAAAGGAATGCACGTCGCGCTCATCGGCAACGGCCTGTTCGAGCGGATGCAGGAGCACGGATGGTTCGAGGCGATGTTGCTCCAACGATTCCCCAAGGAGGAACTGGTCATCCGCACGCTCGCGTGGCCGGCCGATGAAGTCGGCGTGATGCCGCGGCCCGACGACTACGGCGATCTGCACAAACATCTCGCGGCGCAGAAGGCTGACGTGATTCTCGCGGCCTACGGCTTCAACGAGTCATTCAAGGGCGCGCCGGCGTTGCCGGATTTCGAGCGCAATCTCGCGGCCCTGGTGGTTTCGATGAAACTGCGCCGCTACAACGGAAGGTCATCACCGCAAATCGTGCTCGTGTCGCCGATTGCGCACGAGGATCTGGAAAACCCCAACTTCCCTGACGGCAGAGCCAGCAACGAACGGCTCAAACTTTACGCTGACGCGATGGCGCGTGTGGCGAAGCGTTGCGGGGTGGCTTTCGTGAACGTGTTCGACGAGATGCGCGCGGCGATGGAGGTGAAGTCGAAGAAGGAGCCCCTGACGGAGAACGGAATCCGGTTGAACGACTCCGGCTACCGCATCTTCGCGGAGGAACTCTTTCGCGGACTCATCAACGAAACCGCGCCCCAAGTTTCGCTTCAACTCAAGGCCGCGGTCGAGGAGCGCAACAGGCAGTTCCTCCGAGGTTACAGGCCGCTCAACGGTTTCTACATCACCGGCGGGCGCAAGGAGCCGTATGGTGTGGTGAATTTTCCCGGTGAACTGGAAAAGTTCGAGCAGATTACGGCGAACCGCGACCGCCGCGCGTGGGACATTGCTCAGGGCAAACCCGTGTCGCCCAAGATCGACGACAGCAATACGCGCGAGCTGCCGAAGATCACCGGCGACCGGCCGATCAATGAGTGGATGAAACCGGCGGAGGAGTTGAAGGCGTTCAACATCGACCCTCGCTTCGACGTGAACCTGTTCGCTTCAGAGGAACAATTTCCCGATCTCGCCAAGCCGATCCAGATGCGCTGGGACACGCGCGGACGTCTGTGGGTCTCATGCTCGACGACCTATCCGCAGGTTACGCCCGGGGCGGAGCCGAATGACAAGATCATCATCATCGAAGACACCGACGGCAACGGGCGCGCGGACAAATGCAGCGTGTTTGCGACGGGGTTGCATATTCCGCTGTCGTTCGAGTTCGGCGACGGCGGCCTGTATGTGAGTGAACAGCCGAGCATGACGTTCCTGAAGGATACCGATGGCGACGGCAAGGCGGACGTGCGGCGGATGATTTACACGGGCTTCGGCACGGAGGACTCACACCATTCGCTGCACGACTTCACGTGGACGCCGGAGGGCGATTTGATTTTCCGCGAGAGCATTTTCCACCACAGCTCCGTAGAGACGCCTTACGGTCCGGTGCGTGCGCGTGACAGTTCATTCTTCCGTTACCGGCCGGCCACGCAGCGGCTTACGGCCTTCGGCTCCTACTACAGCACGAATCCGTGGGGGTTGACGTTCGACG
>DATDFH010000463.1:0-2755 GCA_036522715.1 Verrucomicrobiia bacterium | reverse complement strand
CACGGCGCATGCGGCCGAGCCGACCGCGCCGGACTTGCTGCGCCTGGCGCGGGAAGCGCTGGCCCAACGAATGCCCGACAAAGCACTCGCGCTCGTCGAAAAGGCCATCGCCTCGGAACCGAAGAATCCGGACGCCCATTTCGGCAAGGCCCATATCCTGGCCGCGAAGCGCGACTTCAGCGGCGCGCTCAAGAGTTTCGACCGCGTCGTCGAGCTGGCGCCCAATTTCAGCGGCGCCTACGAGTCGCGCGGCGAGACGCACTTCAAGATCGGGCACATCGCCGAGTCGATTAACGACTTCGACCAGTTCATCCGGCTGGAGCCGTCACGCGAGCCGCATCACTGGCAACGCGGCATTTCGTATTATTACGCCGGCAAGTTCGCCGAGGGGAAACGCCAGTTCGAGATTCACCAGAAGGTCAACCCGCAGGATGTCGAGAACGCCGTGTGGCATTTTCTGTGCAACGCTCGGCTCAACGGTGTCGCGCAGGCGCGCAAGGATCTCATCGTGATCGAACAGGACGTGCGCGTGCCGATGAAGCAGGTCCACGCGCTCTTCGCCGGCCGCGGCACCGCAAAACAGGTGCTCGACGCTGTCGACGCAGGCGACGCGACGCCCGCAGACCGGCGACAGCGCCGCTTCTTCGCGCACCTGTATCTCGGCCTTTACTTCGAGGCGACCGGCGATGCGAAGCAGGCACGTGCGCACATCGAGAAGGCCGTCACCGATTTTTCCCAGGACCATTTCATGGGCGACGTGGCCCGCGTGCACCTCCAACTGATGAACAAGACGAAGGGTAACAACTGAGAAATAGTCCGTAACCAGAACACGCCGCCCGCTCCTACTGATTACCAATTACGCATTACGCACCATGTCCAAGCCCACCGACATCCGCCCCGTTTCCGCGACCCTCCACTTCCTGCCGGTGACCAACCGGATGCCGCTGAAGTTCGGCAAGGAAACCGTCACCAGCGTCGTCGTCGCGCGCGCGTGGGTGCGCGTGCGCGACCGCCAGGGCCGCGCCGCCGACGGCTGGGGCGAAACGCCATTGAGTGTCACCTGGGTCTGGCCGAGCGCGCTGTCGTTCGATGCGCGTGAGCAGGAGTTGAAGAAATTTTGCATCCGGCTCGCCGAGGCTTGGGCGAAGTTCGACCTCTCCGGCCACCCGATGGAAGTCGGGCACGAATTCGAGGCGCACGTGCTGCCGAAACTTCTCACGGAGTTCAACGCCGCGCGCGCCGACGCGGAGCCGATGCCGTGGCTCGCCGCGCTGGTGTGCTGTTCGCTGTTCGACATCGCCGTGCACGACGCGTTCGCCAACCTCGTTGGCCGGCCGGTCTATCAAACCTACGGGCCGGAGTTCATGGGCCGCGACCTCGCCGGGTTCCTCACGCCCGCGCCGGGGACTGACGTGTCGTTCGGAGGAAAATATCCGCAGGACTTTTTCGTGCGCCAGGTGCCGACCAAGTTACCGGTGTGGCATCTCATCGGCGGCGTGGACCCGCTCGAACAGGCCGACCTCACCGGCAGCGAACCGAAGGACAAATATCCCGTGTTGTTGCGCGACTGGATTCGCCGCGACGGCTTGCGTTGCCTCAAGATCAAGCTGCGCGGCAACGACGCCGCGTGGGACTACGAGCGCACCGTGCGGGTGGGCAAGATCGCCGCAGAACTGGACGTGCCGTGGCTGACGGCGGACTTCAATTGCACCGTCACCGACCCCGCCTACGTCAACGACATCCTCGACCGCCTGCGCGACGAGCAGCCGCGCGCCTACGGCAGCATCCTTTACGTCGAGCAGCCGTTCCCGTACGACCTCGAGCATCACCGCATCGACGTGCACAGCGTCTCCTCGCGCAAGCCGTTGTTCATGGACGAGAGCGCGCACGATTGGAAAGTGGTGCAGCTCGGCCGCGAACTCGGCTGGACCGGCGTGGCGCTCAAGACGTGCAAAACGCAGACCGGCGCGCTGCTCTCCGCGTGCTGGGCCAAGGCGCACGGGATGACGTTGATGGTGCAGGACCTCACCAACGCGATGCTCGCGCTGCTTCCGCACGTCCAACTCGCCGCGCACGTCGGCACGATCATGGGCGTCGAGTGCAACTCGATGCAGTTCTACCCGGACGCGTCGGCCGCGGAGGCGAAGGTTCATCCCGGCCTCTACCAGCGCCGCAACGGCGTGCTCGATCTCTCCTCGATCCGCGGCAACGGCTTCGGCTACCGGCTCAACGAGATCCAACGCACGCTCCCCGCGCCGGCAGCCGGGTTCTAGCCGGCCATTCGGAGTCCACGCTTCAGCGTGTCCCGCTGGAGAACGCTGACGCGTGGATTTCGCACTTCATTCCTTCGGCTCATCAAGGTTTTCGCCAGGCGGGAGATCTTCGTACCCCTTGAAATGTTCCGGGCGCAATGGCTCGGAGATCGCGTGTTCCTCGCCGAACCACTTGCCGAGATCAATGAGCCGGCAACGCTTCGAGCAGAACGGGCCGAACTCGCCGGCGAACCAGTCGCCGACGTTCTTGCACACCGGACATTTGACTTGTCGCGGAATTGCCATGCAGCAGTCGCGCGCGACGCCCTTCAATGCTTCTGCGCCGGGAAGCCTTCCTTCTTGATCTTTTGCAGCTTCTGCAACTTCGGGCTGATCACGTACGCGCAATAGGGCTGGTTCGGATTCTTGCGGAAATAATCCTGATGATAATCCTCCGCCGGATAAAACTTCGTCAACGGCGCGATCTCTGTCGTGATCGGCTG
>DATDFH010000462.1:0-2376 GCA_036522715.1 Verrucomicrobiia bacterium | reverse complement strand
GACCCATCGGGCCTTCGTCGCCGCGCAGGACCGGCCGCAAGCGTCGGCTGCGGGCACCCCACTCACTCCCGCTTAAGGTAAACCGTCTGGCTGGGGAAGGCGAAGTCGATGTGCTCGGCGTCGAAGCGGCGTTTGATCTCGAGGTTCAACTCCTGCATCCCGCGCAGATACGCCTCGAAGTCGGTGGTTTTCCACCAGTGCACCACCTGCACGTTGAGCGCGGAGTCGGCGAACTTGTTGAAGGTGATGAGCACCTTCTCGGTCATCGGGTGCGCGCGGTAGATTTCGTTGAGCAGCTTGAGCGCGAGCTGGACCTTGTCGGCGGGCGTGTCGTAAGTGAGGCCGAGGTTCATCTCGGTCTTGATGTTGGGGCGCGCGGTGACGTTGGTGATGGTGGCGTTGCCCATCGCCTTGTTGGGCACGGTGACGAGGTGGCCGTCGAGATTGCGCACGCGGGTGCTGCGCAGACCGATGGTTTCCACGGTGCCGTCCACCTTGTCGAGCTGGATGCGGTCGCCGATGCGGAAGGGTTTATCAACGAAGATCGAGATGGCGCCGAAGACGTTGGCGACGGTGTCCTGCGCCGCCAGGCCGAGCGCGAGGCCGCCGATGGAGAGCGAGGCGAGCAGGCTGGTGATTTGGAAATCGAGGTTCTGCGCGGTGACCAGAATGGCGATGATGAGGACGAAGGCCTTGAGGCTCTTGCGGATGATGGGGAAGAGTTGCGCGTCGAAGAGCTGGTCCTGGTCCTTGATGGATTTCTCGCTCCAGAAATCGAGGGCGGCGTCGATGAGCTTGAGGGCGACGTAGGTGAGGGACGCGGCAACGACGAGCTTGAGGCCCTTGGAGAGAAAGGTTTCGAGCCAGTCGGGCCAGACGTAAACGCGCAGGCCGATGTGCAGCAAGATGACGAAGGTGATGACGCGGATGGGGCCGCGCATCAGTTCCAGCAGGATGTCGTCGAACTTGGTCTCGGTCCTGGCCGCCCACTTGCGGAGGCGGCGCAGGACGAGCCAGTCGATGAGCTTGGCGAAGTAGAACGCAAGTACGAGGAAGATGAGCGAGGCGGGGTATTGCCAGAGCGGCACGGTCATGAACGGGTGCTGGAGGAACTCGACGCGGTCGAGGCCGAAGGTGACCCAGTGCATCTGCTCGGGCGAGAGCGGGAGCGGGCGGATGGCGGGCTTGGCCGCGAAGTCGGTGGCGGGGGCATTGGTGGAGGCGGCGGGTTGCGCCCCGGCCCAAACGGACCAGATGAGGATGATCGCCAGCGCCACGAGCGTGGCGCGGAAAATGGATTCGAGCTTCCGTTGCATTGCGGGAAAGTTGCGGGAGCGCGGCGGCGCCTGTCAACCGCCGGCAACGATCTTCACGATCTCCAGCCGGTCGCCCGCGGCGAGCTGGCGGCGCGCGAACTCGGAGGGCGCCACAGCTTCGCCGTTGTGTTCCACCACAACGCTCCGCGGCAACAAGCCTTGAGCGACGAGGAACGCCTCGATGGAGCAGGGGAGTTGTGCCGGCGTCGGCTGGCCGTTGGCGATGATCGTGGCGGTGGCGGGCATGTCGGAACCTCGCGGCGGAGCGCGGTTCAGTCGAAGAACGGAAAGAGCTTCTTCAAGTCGTCCTTCGACGGTTGCCGGCCATACTCGCAAATCTCGAAGGCCTCGGCGTGTTTCACCTTCGCGGCTGCGTCTTTGCCATACCACGCTTCGAGCACGCCGCGATACTTGTCGGCGAGCGCCGCGAAGCGCCCGTGCTGTGCGGCACGGACTTCGCGCACGCGGCGCGGTTTGTCCGCCGCGTTCTTGGGCAGCAACGCCGCTGAGCCGGTAGCGCCGCCTTCGAGGAACTGCGATTCCATCGCTGCCAGTGCGTCGAGTTTTTGCTCGATCACAGAGTCGATGTCGATCGCGATATCGGGCTTCGAGGGCTGCGGTTTTTGGAAACGGTCCGTGTAATACATGAACACCGGGTTCTTGCTGAGCGGCGGCACTTCCGGGCAGATGAACGGCACTGCGACCATGTAGGCTGCGTCCTGCACCAGCACGCCGGTGTAACGATGGTCGGGATGGTAATCGTTTGGCCGCGGCGCCATCACGAGGTCGGCGTTCCATTCGCGGATCAGGCGGGTGATCTTCTTGCGGTTCTCCAGGTTCGGTTCCAGTTCGCCGTCGTGGATGTCGAGCACCTCGACGTGCGTGCCAAGAATGCGCGACGCTTCCTCGACTTCGCGTTTGCGCCGCAACGCCAGCGGTCCGCCCGCCTCGCGCCAGTGGCCGATGTCGCCGTTGGTGACGGAAACCAGCTTCACGTGATGTCCGCGTTTCGCCCACATCGCGCCGACGCCGGCGGTCTGCAACTCGCAGTCATCGGGAT
>DATDFH010000461.1:0-5075 GCA_036522715.1 Verrucomicrobiia bacterium | reverse complement strand
CATCTTGGATTACGACAACGGCATCGTGGTCAGTGGCAGCGGGAATTTCATTTTTCGGAACACGACGGTGGGGGTTGTCACCAACTACGTCATCGCGGCGGGCAATTCGTTCGGGCCGACGAATACCGTCTCTGGCGTGGTGACCAACCATCCGTGGGCGAATTTTGACCTCTAGCTTCCCAGCCGACTCCTCACCATGAAAACCACCCTCGCTTCGATCCTTTGTGTGTTGCCCGGCTACGTGTTCGCCCAAGGCAGCCTCACCCCGCCCGGCGCGCCCGCGCCGCTGTTCAAGACCCTCCAGCAGGTCGAGCCGCGCACGCCCATCTCCACCTTCTTCACCATCATCACGAACTCCGGCTCCTTCTACCTGACCACCAACCTGGTCAATGCCGGCGACTCGAACGACGGGATTTTCATCAGGTCGAATGCCGCGAACGTCACGATTGACCTCAACGGCTTCTCGATCATCAGCACCGGCGTCGCAAGCAACGTTTCGCCGGCGGCGTTTCGGATTGATGGCGCGACGAACATCACCATACGCAACGGCCGCATCTTCGGCTTCGATCGCGCGGTGCGGGCGCAGGCAGCCTTCAGCAGCGTGCTGATCGAGGACATTTTTGCCAGCGGCTGCCACCGGGCGGGCATTGAAGCCAACGGCCTTAACTTTGGCTCAAGCCCAAGCCCGACCATGACCGTGCGCCGCTGCGTGGTGGAGAACGTGGACGCCACCGGCGAAGCCGCCAGCGCCCCGGCCGACGGCATCGTGATACTCAACGCCATCGGCGTGGTGGACAGTTGCGTGGTGCGCAACATCATCGCGGCAGGAGCCTCGGCCAGCACCTGCATCAACTGCACCTCCGCCACGAATACCTTCATCAATAACAATTTTCTGTCCGGCGCCGACACCGGCTTGAGGATCAGCGGCGGGACCTCCACGAACTATTACCGCAACAACTTGACCGCCGACTGCCCCACGCCCTTCAGCGTGGACACCCACGGCGTGGACCGGGGCGGGAATTTCTAAGGACCCGGAATGTCCCGTTCTGAACCCCACAGCATGATGATGAACTGCCGCGGCGACACCGGCGAACCCGCCGAAAACACTTTTGACGAGCGCGCCGTTTCTGCGATTGATTGACCCAGCAACGCGATTCCCGAAACCTCCGAACAGAAAGTCTTTGCCATGAAGCTCACTTCCTTCCTCCCGCAGTTGATCGCGGTTCAACTCCTTACCCTCGCGGGCAACACGACTTTCGCGCAAGGCAGCCTCACCCCGCCCGGCGCGCCCGCGCCGCTGTTCAAGACGCTCACGCAAGTCGAGCCGCGCACGCCGATCTCCGCGCTGCCGTTCACGATCTCGCAGCCGGGGTCGTACTACCTGACGACCAATCTGACCGGCAATCCCGGTGGGATCACCATCAGCAACAGCAACGTCACGATCGACTTGATGGGCTTTGCGCTGGTGGGTGGCACCGGCGGCGGAATTGTTGTTTCCGGTGGCAGAACCAACATCGCGATTCGCAACGGCACGGTGCATGGTTGGGGAGCGAACGGCATCGACGCCATCAATGCGCACAACTCCCAGTTTGAAGCGCTGCGGGTGTCACGTAACGGCGGCTCGGGCATAAGCGCCGGCCCTGGCAGTGCCGTCAAGGGTTGTACGACGCTAAGCAACAGCACCGACGGCGTCCACGCCGACTTCGGCTGCACGATCAGCGGTTGCACGGCTGTTGACAACGGTGGCAACGGCATCTACGCCAACCATGGCGGCACTGTCAGCGGCTGCACGGCGTTAGGCAACGCCAGCGACGGCATCGAAGTCAAGGAGGGCACTGCGGTCAGCGGCTGCGCGGCCAGACTCAACGCCGGCGATGGCATCTTCGCCAGCGATGGCAACACAATCAGCGGTTGCACGGCATCTCAGAACGGTGGCCGCGGCATCTTCGCCGACGCTGAGAGCACAATCAGCGGCTGCTCGGCGTATAACAATGACGGCGACGGCATCCAAGTCCGCGTCAGCTGCATCGTGCTTGATAATATCTGCAACGGCAACGGCTTCAACGGCGATGGCGCGGGCATTCATGTGATCGAGCGCCGAAACCGCATTGACGGCAACACCGTGATCTCTAACGACCGGGGCATTGACGTGGACTTGGGCAGCAACCTGATCATCCGCAACTCGGCCGGAGGTAACACCATCAACTACGATATTGTCGGCGATAACCGGTATGGCCCGATCGTTGACATCGCCGCGGTCGGCACCGCCGCAGTCAGCGGCAACAGCGCCCCGAGCACGCTGACTACGACCGATCCCTGGGCCAACTTCAGGTATTAAGGGGACAATATGAAGACGAAGGGCAGAAATCAGAAGTCACGTCACCGGGCGATTGTCACACTGGCCTTCGTCCTTTCATCCTTCATCTTCACCACGTTTTACGTGGCAAGTCCCTCATCCTTCGGGCAGGGGGCATTGACCCCGCCCGGCGCGCCCGCGCCGCTGTTCAAGACGCTCCAGCAGGTCGAGCCGCGCACGCCCGTTGCGTCCGCTCCGTTTACCATCACCAACCCCGGCTCGTATTACCTGACGACCAACCTCACGCCCGGCTCGGGCATGAATGGGATCATCATTCAGACCAACAATGTGACCCTCGATTTGAGCGGCTTCTCGCTGATCGGGGCAGGCGGGGCATCGACGGGGATCGTTGTGAGCGCGGGGCGCGCGAACATCGCCATCTTCAATGGCACAATCACCGGCTGGAACCAGGCTGTGGGCGCAGGCTTCTCGGTCAACTGCCATTTGAAGGACTTGCAGGCCTTTGGAAATATCGTCGGGATCCTCTCCGGGACGAACGGCGTGGTGGAAAACTGCGTTGTGTCCGGGAGTACCGGCACCGGCTTTTCTATCGGCGCAGGCGGGCTGGCGCGTCATTGCTTCGCGTTCACCAACGGCACGTTCGGGTTCACTGTGAACGTAGGCACGGTCCTCGCCTGCACAGCGAGGTTGAATGGGAGCAACGGCATCGATGGGGCCGGCATGCTTGTGGCGGACTGCAACGTGTTTAACAATGGCGGGCAAGGCATCAACGACAGCGGAACATCAATCATCCGCGGCTGCCGAGTGGAGGATAACGCGTTGGACGGAATTCGGGTCGGCGTTGGAACCCTGGTGGCGGGCAACAATTGCAACGGTACCACCAACGGCAGCGGCCGCGCACTGATCCGGGCCACCGGCAGTCGCAACCGTATCGAGGACAATCACGTCACCCAGGGGGACAACGGAATAGTCGTGGGCGCGACAAACAACCTCATCATCCGTAATAGCGCATTCCGCAACACCGTGAACTATGTAATCACGACGGGGAATATGGTTGGGCCGACCAACTCCGTGGGTGGGGTCGTGACCAACCATCCGTGGGCGAATTTTTCGTTCTAAATATCGAACCGTCTAGACTTATGAAAACCTATCTCATCGGGCTGCTTGCCTTTGCTCACGCATCGTCGGCCTGGGCCGCCACCACCATCAACTCCGTCAACAAGTTCGCCTACGGCGCGAACCTCGGCTGGATGGACTGGCGCGGCGACACGAACAACGGCGCCGTCATCGGCGACTTCGTCTGCTCCGGCTTCATCTACGCCGCGAACGTCGGCTGGATTCACCTCGGCGGCAACGCGCCCGCGAACGGCATCCGTTACCTGAACAATTCGGCGACCGACTACGGTGTGAACCACGATGGCAAGGGCAACCTCAGCGGCTACGCCTACGGCGCGAACATCGGCTGGGTTTCCTTCACCAACAACACCGCCACCGGTGCGCTCTCCGCGACCGACGTGCCGCAAGTGGATCTCAAGACCGGCCGGCTCAGCGGGTTCGCCTATTCCGCCAACTGCGGCTGGATTTCCCTCAGCAACGCCTTCGCCTTCGTGCAGACCGACACGATCTCGTTCACCGATAGCGACGGCGACGGCATCTCGGACAATTGGGAGCGCCTGCACTTCCCCAACCTCACCACCGCCACCGCCAGCACCGACAGCGACGGTGACGGCCAGACCGACAAGCAGGAATACTTCGCCGACACCGATCCGTTGAACGCGCAGGATTTCCTCCGCATCACCAACGTCACGCTCAACGTCGCAGGCAACCTCACCACCATCTCGTGGCCCAGCAAGGAGACGCGCTGCTACCAGGTGCTCGAACGCACCGACCTCCTTACCGGCAGCTACACCAACAGCGGGCTCGGCCTGTTCACGCCCGACGCCGGCTCGTCCACCAGCCGCAACGTATCCGACGGCGTCACGAGCAACCGCTTCTTCAAAGTCGAAGCGAAACGTCCGCTGGTGCCGTAACGGAGCGCGGCCGTCCCCGGCCGCAGCAGCATCGAACCGCGCTTCCTCATTCTACTCATACTCGTTCTCCTACTCTTACTCTGTGTTTTCCGAAGCAGAGTATGAGTAAGAGTAGGAGAACGAGTAAGAGCCGACGCTACGCCCTCACTTCTTCACCGCGAGTTCCAAGATCCTCCCCGGCAACATCGGCAGGCCGCTCTTGTGGTCGGTGGGCCGCGAATACTCGGCGATGAACACGCGGCCCGTTGCGAGGTGCAGATCAATGGGGCGGGCGAGGGGAGCGAGCACGGTGTGAAACGTCGCCTCGTAGCCGGTGGCGGTTTTCTTTAACCGCGCTTGGAGCAGATCGAAGCCGGTGTCCTTCGGCTTCTTGAGCAGGTTGCCGAAGCGCGCGATGAGCAGCGTGCCGCGCCAGCCTTCGGGGAAATCCTTTCCGAGCGCGACGATGCCGGCGGGCGATGAGTGTGGATCAAAGGTGTAAAGCGGTTTGCCATCGAAGCCAGCGTCGGGGCCGACGTTCGCGACGGGCAGGGTGAACTTCAAATCCGCCGGCGCGTCGGGCGTGTGCGCGTACGGTTTGATCTTCCAGTCGGAGAATTGATACGGGAAGCCGTAGTGATGGCCGCGCTCGATCACATTGAGTTCCTCGGGCGCGTCGGCGTCGGGGCCGTTCTCGCTGGCGACCATGCGTCCTTCGGCGTCCCAGCAAAACCCGAACGCGTTGCGCA
>DATDFH010000460.1:0-6203 GCA_036522715.1 Verrucomicrobiia bacterium | reverse complement strand
CAAGAGTCGTGGGCGAACCGTTGATGAACTGCCGGTTCGTTCCCGCGGCGGTGAAGGTGCGCTTGAGCAGAAGCTGGCCGTCCTCGCACGGCTCAAGTCCGTTTTCTTCCAGAAACGATTTCAGCGGCGCTCGTAACGTGCGCACGTCGAACGTCGCCTCGACGGTGCAACTCTCGCAGCCCGCGCGCAACAGCATGCGGTCGGCGCGCTCGCCAAGGACGAGATTGAGCGCGCCGAGGATGATCGACTTGCCCGCGCCGGTCTCGCCGGTGATGGCGTTGAAGCCGGGCGCCAGTTCGAGCGTGAGGTCGGCGACGAGCGCGAGGTTTTTGATCCGCAGCGCGGTGAGCATGGTCAAATTTCGTGGCCGACTCTGCCGGGTCTGCTACCTTGCGGCAAAATTTTTCTGGCATGGCGTTCACGCTGACATTTCTCGGCTCCGGCACTTCGCAAGGCGTGCCGATGATCGGGAAGGAATATCCACCGGAGTTTCTCGCGAACCCGAAGAACCACCGCACGCGCCCCTCGATCTACGTCGCCACGGATCAGGCGAAGCTGGTCGTCGATACCACGCCGGAGTTTCGCGTGCAGATTTTGCGCGAGCGGATCATGTGGCTCGATGCCGTGCTGTTCACCCACGCGCACGCCGACCACATCATGGGGCTGGACGACTGCCGGCGCTTCTGTGATCTGCGCGGTGGCAAGGCGCTGCCGGTGTACGCGGGCGAGGAGACGATGAGCCAACTCCGGCGGGTGTTTAAGTACGCCTTCCACAACGGGCCGTGGCCGCGCGGTTATTTCATTCCGGAGGAGCGGTTGATCAACGGGCCGTTCACGCTCGGCGATCTTGAGGTTCAAGCGTACGAACTGCCGCACGGCAGGATGACCGTGCACGGTTTTGTGTTCATCCAGAACGGCCGCAAGCGTCTGGCCTACTTCAGCGATTGCAAAGAAGTGACGCCTGAGGCGCTCGAAGCCGCCCGCGGAGTCGAGGTTGCCGTGCTCGACGCGCTGCGGCCGGCGCTGCACCCGACCCACATGTGCCTGGACGAGGCGCTCACCGCGGCGCGGCGCATCGGCGGGGCGCGGACGATCTTCACGCATTTGACGCATGACTACGACCACGACGTGGCGCAGGCCGAGTTGCCGCCGGGCGTGGAACTGGCTTACGATGGATTGAGGGTTGAATTGCCCTAGGTACGCAAAGACGCTGACTCGATGAAGACACTGCTCACCCTGGTCGCGGTGCTGGTGGCGTGGTGTTGTCCCGGCGCCGAAGCGGATCGCCGTGGTGCGGAGGTTGTGGTGGTCTATAACACCGCGGTGGCCGAGTCGAAGTCAGTTGCCGACCACTACGCGAAGTCGCGCAATGTTCCTGCGGAACAGGTGCTCGGCATGAAGATGCCGGACCGCGAGACTATCAGTCGGCAGGAGTATCGCGAGTTCATCGAGCAACCGCTGCGCAAGGAGATCGAACAGCGCAAGTGGATCGAGTTTGCCTCGGAGATTCAACGCGCCAGCGCCGCCGCACCGGGGACGATTGTGAAACGGCCCGTGCACGCGACGATTCGTTACCTGGTCCTATGCTATGGCGTGCCGCTGAAGATCGCACCTGATTCGTCGATCACGGAGCGGTTGCCCGAAGGCACCAAGCCGGAATTCCGGCGCAACGAGGCGGCGGTGGACAATGAACTCTGCCTGCTGCCGCGCGACCCGAAGCTGCAACAGTTGTCCGGAATCCTCCCCAATCCCTTTGCCGGCGTGAGCAACTCGACGTGGTTGAACCCCACCAACGGGCTGCTGCTGGTTGCCCGCGTGGATGGTCCATCGCCCGCGGTGGCGCGCGGTCTGGTGGACAAGGCGCTCTTCGCCGAGCAACACGGCCTGTGGGGTAGGGGGTACTTCGACGCACGTGGAGCCTTGGACACCAACTACGCCATCGGCGATGTCTGGATCCAAGGGGCGGCGGCCATCGC
Organism: Verrucomicrobiia bacterium; assembly: GCA_036522715.1. Taxonomy (GTDB): domain Bacteria; phylum Verrucomicrobiota; class Verrucomicrobiia; order Limisphaerales; family JACQFS01; genus DATDFH01. The sequence goes on along the minus strand of DATDFH010000460.1, from coordinate 4,227 downwards.
GAAGCAAGTTGGCTTCGAGACGATTCTCGACACCAACTCGGCGACGTTTCCCGCCAGCTTCCCGATGAGCCACATTGCGCTCTACATGGGCTGGTACGACACGTCCGTCAGCGGGCCGTTCACGCTGCCGCGGGTCGAGTTCATGCCGGGCGCGTTCGCGTATCACCTGTATTCCTACAGCGCGCCGACGTTGCGCGGCACGCAACATTGGGTGACGACGCTGCTGGACAAAGGGGCGACCTGTACCTTCGGATACGTTGACGAACCGTACCTGCAAGGGACCGTGAACCTCGCGGCGTTTCTCGGGTTGTGGATTCGCGGGCTTACCTTCGGCGAGGCGGCCTACGGCGCGATGAGCGTGCTCTCGTGGCAGACGACCGTGATCGGTGATCCGTTGTATCGTCCGTTCGGAAAGGACGCGGCCGAGCTGCACAAGGAATTGCTGAGCCACAAGAGTCCCCTCGTTGAATGGTCCGTGTTGCGCGCAATCAATCAAAACATCCTTGCCGGCGATCCCAAGGCGAAATTCATCATCATGCTCGAACGCGATCCGGTGACGCGCAGCAGCGCGGTGTTGCAGGAGAAGCTCGCGGAGTTTTACCAGGCGGACAACCAGTTCATCGACGCCGCCGACACCTACCTCGCCGCATGGAAGTTGTCGCGCTCGCCGATGCAGCGCCTGCGGATCGCGCTGGAATTGCAGCGGACGCTGACGCTCCTCGGGCGCGAAGCGAAGGCGGTGGAATTGTTGGAGGCGCTGTTGAGGGAAAACCCCGACTATCCCGACAAGGCGGACATTTACCGGCGGCTGATTCCCATGCTCCGCAAGCTCGGAAAGAATCCGGAGGCCGACCGTTACCAGTCCGAGATGGATCGATTGTCGCCGCCGCCGCCCGCGCCGAAGCCGGCGGCAGAGGCGAACAAGCCCTAGTTCACGTTCGCGCCCTGGCGCTGCTTGCGCCGGATGACGCCAAGGAGCTGGTCGAACTTGAAGGGCTTGAGCAGCACGTCGTGCGTGTGACCTTCGTGGAAGAGATCCGGGTGATCGGAAACCAGATCGCCGGTGGCGAACACCACGCGCGATGCCAGCGCGGGCTGATGCGCCTGGAGATGCCGATAGAATTCCTTCCCGTTCATGCCGGGCATGTTGATGTCGCAGACGATCACGTCAAATGGCGCCTCCGCCAGACGTTGGAGCGCGGCGCGGGCGCTGGTGAAGGATTCCGGCTCGAAGTCGGCCATCGCCAGCACTTCGCGGAGCAGCACGCCGATCGACGGCTCGTCGTCGATGACCATCACGCGGGCGCCCGCGCGCACGGCGACGATGTCCGCCGGAGCCGAAGCCCCGGCCGCCGCCGCGTCGCGCGCGGGCAATTCAAAGACGAACCGCGTTCCCGTTCCCGGTTCGCTCTCGCACCAAATCCGTCCGTCGTGGGCGCGAATCACATCACGGCAAACGGAAAGTTCCAACCCCGTGTCGCGGCTCTCGGCGGGCCGGTGGAAATCCGGTTCGAAGATGCGGCGCAATTTGTGCCGCGGCAGTGCCGGGCCATTGTGGGCGAGGCTGACGGTGACCTTGCCTGCGCCCGAGGTGATTGCCAGTTTGAAGCGCGCCCCTTCTTGCGGTGGTTCGGCCGCCACGGCTTGGTGCGCGTGGTTGAGCAGGTGGCGCAGGACCTGTTCGAGCTGGAATGCGTCCACGGTCACGAACGGCGACAACGGGGGCAGATCAAGGTCCACCTTCACGCTTGGCGAGGGCGCGTGCTCGAACCACTCGGACGCGACGCCGGTGACAAATGGATTGATTGAGAGCTCAGCCGGCTCGGGCTTGAGCTTGCGCGAATAGAGCAACAGCGACTTGAGGGTGTGTGCGATGCGGCGGCCTTCGCGTTGAATGATGCGCGCTTCTTCAAGGCTGTGCCCGTCGCGGGCGCGCGCGGCCAGCACTTCGGCGAAACCGATCACCGACTGGAGCGGGTTGTTGAGCTGGTTGGCCATCTTGGAGAGAACCTGCGCGAGCGCGGCCAGTTTCTCCGTTTGCAGGAAACGTTCCTCCAGCGAGTCGTCAGCCGTCGTCTCGCGCAGGACCAGCGCGTAACCGCCGTGGGTGTTGTGCACGATCCGGTGGCCGGCGAAGTGGAAATGCCGGCGACCTGACGGATTGCGGAACTTCAGTTCGTAGCGGCCGCTTTCGCGCAGCCGGTTCCAGAACCGCGTCCGCGACCCCAAGATCGACAGCCGGTAGAACGCGTCCTCCGCGGCGCAGCCCTGCAAATCGCGCAGCGTCCGGTTGGCCATTTTGAGAAATGCGTCGTTGGCGCGCACGATGCGCAATTCGTTGTCACATACCACGACGCCGTCGCGCAGCACGCGGAAGAGTTCGCGCAAGTCCGCCAGTTCGTGGCGGGCGGCCTCTGCGGCCTCGGGGCTGGCGTCGGCGCGGATGAAGTATTTGGTTGTCTCGGGCATGCCGGTAGAATTCTCGCCGTCCATCCGAGCACATGGTCTGCCACGGGAATTTTCGCTCCGGCGGGAATCCGCGAAATGAAGAAGGCACGGCATGTCGCCGTGCCTCGTGAATTGAACAGAAACCGGACGCGGGTGTCCTACGCGCCCATGCCTTCCTCGAACGACCCGCCCGCCACGGGGAAGCAGAGGTTGTCTTTCACATACTTGATCCCGTCGGCGCTGCAATAATCGAGATCCTTGTGCGCGCTCTCGGCCTCAACGATCAGCGGCGCGGTCTTGGCGCCGGTGAGCTGGCAGTAACGCTGCGGGTAACCAACGTGGATCAAAAGCTCCGTGTAGCGTTGCATGTTCAAGTCGCCGCTGCCGAGGTCGGTGAACTGCATCGCGCGCTGCGTCCAGTTCCCGTTCATCAGCCGCAGAGGAATGTTCGGACGCACGACGAAATTCTTCACGTGGCAGGCCCACACGTGCTTGCCGACCTTGAGGAAGCGCGTCTCCCACGACTCGCCTTCCCAGCAGTGTGAAGGGTCGGCGTTCACGCCGAGGCATTTGTCGCCATCGCAGATGTCCACGAGCATCAGGAAATCATCCGCGCACATTGCGGCGGTGCCGGGATGGATTTCATGGCAAAGCTTGAGGCCGAGCTTGTTCGCGTGCGCGCGCAGCTTCGCTGTTTTCTTCACGAACCGTTCCTGGCCTTCCTTCACCAGATCAAACCCGCCGCCGCTCCAGAAGCCCCACGGATAACCGGTGGCCAGTTCCCAGCCGAAGGCCACGCCCCAGAACATTGGCATCGTCTTGACCTTCAACTCGGCAGCGAGGTCCATCAGCTTGAGCAGGTAGGTTTCGTGCCATGCCTCGATTTTCTCCGGCGAGAGTTTCGCCACGTCGGGCGCAATGAACGGGTTGCCGGACCTGGTGCCGGTCCACGCGCTGGTGTGGACCCAGAAAGGGCAGTGCGCGCTGATGCCGTCAAGCGACATGCCGCGGCTCTCGAACGCGGACTTGATGTCCTTCGCCTTGCGCAAACCGCCCTTGCCGTCGGCGAGCATGTAATTGCTAGGCTGCACGCCGGCGGCGCCGGCGGCTTTGGCGTAATCGAGAAATTGTTCGAGCGACTTCGCACCGTGTTGCGCGCCTTCGACGCTGGAATGGAAGCAAGCTTGGGCCATAGAGTTTTTCCGTTTCGCTGTTGCGCGTGAGAAATAGCCGAGCGGTTGAGGTGAAGGCAATTGGAAACCGGCGGTCAGGCGTGATTCCGGCAAAGTGACGCTTCGCGGAGCCTGAAACACGACTCGATATCCCGCCTTCCCGACCGTGACATCATTCTTGAGTGGCATGTTGCGTGCTGAAAATGACCGCCAGTAGCGCTGATTCGCTGCAATGCCCGCTGTGCACAAGATCGAATTTTGTTCGAAGTCCTTCCTTTTGGGGGGAATCCTGCCAGTCCTGCTGTTGGTAAGTCTCGGCCATTCGCCGTTTGAACCCGCGCCTTGCGCTCAAAGTTTGCCGCCCGACGCCTCGGAATCGGACAAGTTTCTTGCGAGCGGCCCATGGGGCGAAATCGACGCGTTGGGATTCCCGCTGGCCAATTGCGATGGAAAGATTCCCGATCAAGCGGAGCGCCTCAAGGAACCCCGTTGGGTGTTTGAGAAATTCTCCGAAGTCGAGCTGACGACGTTTCTAAAATCGTGCGATTTGACGCGCGCACAGAAACGCATCCTGCTGAACCGGGACTCGTGGACCGTCTTGCCCTGC
>DATDFH010000459.1:0-2849 GCA_036522715.1 Verrucomicrobiia bacterium | reverse complement strand
GACGAGCGTGCTGTCACCCTTCTCGTTCATGCCTTTCATGTTCCAATTGCCGGCGACGTCGGCGAGGGTGACCGGCGCGGGCATGGCTGCGGCCGGAGTGGCCATGGCGGCCGAGGCTGAGTCGGCGGACTTGTCGGCTTTGGCGCATGCTGCGAGGGCGAGGACGGCGAAGACGGTGGAGCGCATGTGTACCCTGGGCGCGGAGCCCGGAATGAGAGTGTGCTTAACGAACTTTGATATTACGGCGCGCGGGAGGGTACCGATAGGCTAGCAGGCGAACATCGGGATGGACACGAAGCTGGCGAGCGTCGCGAAGAGCATCCAGATGATGACGCCGCCGTAGGCGAGCCTGCGGGCTTTGGGCGCGCGCGACGTCTTGCTCCAGGTGAGCGCGATGGCGATCCAGCAGAGTGGCGCGAGCGACATGATGCTCAGCGCGAGTGCGTTGGAGAATACGGCGTTGAAGGCGCCGAAGGGGAGAAAGAGGAAGGACGCGAAGAGCGCGGACTGGCGGATCTCGCGCGCGGCCGGATGTGGCTCCGCGGCGCGTGTGTACTTCACGAGGATCCCGGTCGGTGCGCCGAGTGTGGCGACGAAGAGTCCGTCGATGACGTAGCCCATGTACTGCATGATCCCGTGCGCGTTCTCGATGAACGGAACAGCGCCGAGGCTTGCGAGGACGGCGAAGCCCAGCACGCGCATCAGAATAGCGTGGGGCGGTAAAGCGGGCGTCGAATCAGAGGTCACGAGAGGGCCTTAGTGCTTAGTGCTCAGGAGGATGACGCGCTGATGACGCAGGGCGTGAATATCTAGATGGCGCGCCTGAGTCGCAAATGTCCTAAAACCGTACATTGCTGTCACAAAATCGCAGTTTACGACCGGCCACGCCCGTCCATTGTTCGCTCCCGTTGTCGCGCGACGCAGCGCAGCTAAACCCTTCGCACGAGGATCTCACATGTTTCGAAGCCGTTGCGTCGACTCGCGTAGCAAACTGAAATCGGCCGGAGCAATAGCGATTGCCGCTGGCGTGCTCACACTCGTCGGCTGCTTCGGCAGTGACATGACCAGCCCTGGCTCGGTCACGTCGCGCATCGACGGTGCCCGCCTCAACGCTGGAGCGCTCGCGGGCGCTAGAGCGTTGGGCCAACTCTGCACGATCAGCGCGGATCGTGTCGACGGCACGATTCAAGTTGCGGTTCTCTCGCTCAAGGAACTGCCGTTCAGGCTTCCCACGGTTCACGCAACGCGAGTCGACGGAAACGCACCGGGCCGGATAGCCAATCAGACAGTGAACTTTGGCGAAGCGGGTGCGACACAAGGAAGCGCAACGTTGAACTGCGTCGTTCCGTCCTATTTCAGCGACGCAGATTTCGCGGACGTGATCAGAGGTTCTGTGAAGTCTGACGCATGGCGTCACCTTGCCATGCGCCTGTACTTCAGCAAGCCAACCACTCGCGCCGCATTGACCAAGCTCGAGACGAAGGAGGGCCGCGAGGCTTTCTTCGAGTTTATCGGCGCGGCGGCGGGATCCCCTGGATCCTCGCACGTCCTGGCGCCGGGAACCGCGCTCTTGGGAACTCGGGCAAGCGACTGTACGCAGACTCAGATGCGCGCGCTTCGAATCGATGGCGTAAAGGCGAGCGACACCTGTCAGGGTCTGCCAGCCATTAACGTCACAGCGTTCGGTGGCAGCTGGACCGGCTTCATCACCAATCTTTGCTCGACCTCGAACTGGTGCAGTGAAACCATCACTTTTGCCGGTGGCGGCGGAGGCGGTGGTCTTTTGGGCAGCAGTGGCTATGGACTACCTGGTAACTGGTCGTACTCAGGGACATTCACTACTCCAGAGGAGTCGATCTTGTGGTCCAGGGCTGCTCACGATTCGTTGCTGAAGGCGTCGCTCAGGAATACTACGTGTGAGCAGTACCTCCCTGAGCTCACCACGGTCAGTCTCCTGCAGGACATTCTGTATTTCAATGACAATCGGCAGCACTATCTCCGCGACCCGGGCTCAGACCCCGCGCTAGCAAAGGATGAAGCCGAAGCGTTCATCCAGGAGAAGCTCGACGAAGCGCATCAGAGGTATACGGAGGGCAACACGAGTGCTGCCTTGCAGGCTCTCGGAAAAGCGATGCATGCGCTCATGGACCGAACCAGTCCTGCGCATGTAACGTACGATGGATATCCCAAGGAGTACTCCGGTTCTCTGCTCGGCGGCGCGGGACATAGTCCTATCGATTGGATTGGAGCAGAACGGACGGCGGACATCACGCCCGATATTCTCAATAAGAATCGCGTGGACCTTACAGCGGCGTGTGACTACGCAATGACCGGTGATCACTAAAGCATGAAAAGGCTGGTCGTTCATGCAGCTCGCTTGATTGCCGCGTATGTGATCACGTACGCGGCAATCACGAGCGTGTTGGTGTGGGTCATCGCTGCTGCCGGCGAAACGTCGGCGAAGGTCACTGCTTCGAAGTACTACCTCCGATCGATGGTCACGCTTCGTCCTCGAGACGAGATCAATTGGCTGGTCATGTGGGTCTCCATCATCGTCGCGATTCTCGTGACCGTGACGTGGATGCTCTTTGAGCGGGACCGAAAAAGACCTGCTGTGTCCTAAAACCGCACATTCGGTGTCCTAAAACCGCAGTTTACGACTCGCTCGGCAATACACATCGTTGTAGCCCCTCCGAGAGCCGAGAGCCGATTGCCGAAAGCGGGAAAGACCTACCAGGCCGCGGTGATGCCCGCGCCCAACGTCCCCATCGAGATCCGTGAGTTCCCCGAGCCCGAGCTGGAGCAGGGCGCGGCGAACTCACGGATCTCGATGGGGACGTTGGGCGCCG
>DATDFH010000458.1:0-7030 GCA_036522715.1 Verrucomicrobiia bacterium | reverse complement strand
CCGTGGCCGCGCGTCCTGCGGCGGCCGACCACGCCGTGGTCTTTCCCACGCTCGCCGGCGCCTCCGGCACTTGCTCGTTCTTTCCGATGTGCTCGAACAGTTTCATAACATTCTGCCAAACTCTCGCAGCACACCCGCTGCGACTGCGGGTACCCTACCTCCGCACCAGCTTCCGGATAGGTGGGGATAACCCTCCAAAAGTCGTGGACGAAAGGGCACGTTCCGCCTTACCGAGGTAGGCGGACACCCTAATCAGGGATAGAAAGGCGGCGTACCGCATCCTGGTTCGCCCGCGCTTTATGGCGTGAGCATCGCGTGGTAAAAGCGCTGGTTGAACTGCCTCCACTGCGGGTCCAGCACTTCCGCCACGCCGCTCGCGTCGGTGCGGTTGGTGGAAAGGAAAACCCAGTCCACCAAGTTGGTGGTGCCTTCGACGCGATACGTTTGTCCGGGCGCGCCATACAACCACAACTGGAACGGGGGATTGTTTGTCCCGCTTTGGGTCCAACGTTCCACCGTCATCTGCGGAGCCGTTGCCGCGGTTGCGCTGCTGAGTGCCTTTTGCAAATTGAGGCGTCCGCCCGTGACGCACTTGCCGGCCAGCGACGGCAACGGGTCGGTGCCAGCGAGAACGCGATTAATGACCTGCCGATACGTGTCGCCGGGAAAATGCGCCCACACCAGCGCGCACACGCCCGAGACGTGCGCGGCGGCCATCGAGGTGCCGCTGTAAAACTGGTAGGCGTTGTCCGTCGTGTTCCAGCACGAGAAAATGTCCAGGCCGGGCGCTCCGAGATGCACGTTGGTCGCGCCGTAATTCGACCAAGACGCCAGCTCATCGTTGCGCGTCGTGGCAGCGACGGCGATGATGTTGTCGAGGTGGTAGCTCGCGGGATAGAGCGGACTCGAGTCGTTGTCGTTGGCGTCGTTGCCGCACGCGGCGACGAAAATGATTCCCGCAGCACGTGCACTGTCGATCGCGTCGTAGAGAGCCGTGGAGTTGAAGTTGTAGCCGCCCCAACTGGCGTTGATGATCTTCGCGCCTTTGGCCCGCGCGTAATCCATGCATTCGATGGCGTCCGAGATGTATCCGGGCGCCAGGTCGTGGACGAAGGCGTTGAGGAACTTGCAGGCCATGATCGGGACGCGCCACGCGACGCCAACCACGCCGACGCCGTTGTTGCCGACGGCGCCGATGATGCCCGCCACGTGCGTCCCGTGGCCGTCGTCGTCCAACGGAACGCCGGTTTCAAGGATCGCGTTGATGCCGTGCACGTCGTCAATGTAACCGTCGCCGTCGTCATCGCGGCCGTTCATGCTCTTGTCGAGGCCGAGTGGATCGGGGCCGCTCTCACCGGGGTTGACCCACATGTTCGACGCGAGATCCTCGTGGGTGAGCCGCACGCCGGTGTCGATGACCGCGACGATGATGTTGCTCGCGGTGTTCTGGATGTCCCAGCCTTCGGGGGCGTCGATGTCAGCGTCGGGCGTGCCGCCGAGTTGCCCGGTGTTGTTGAGCGCCCAGAGCGAGCCATCCCAATAGCGGAAATCGTTTGGCGTTGCCAGGGCGTGCACGGCGTAATCCGGTTCGGCGTAAGCGACCAGGCCGCTTTGCCGGTACGCGGTAATGACCTCCGAGACGCGCGCGTCTGCCGGCAACCTGACAACCTGCAAATTTCCAATCGCCGCAAACGTGCGCACCACTCGCGTGCCCAACTCGGCGTGAAGTCCGTCAAGCCTCGATGTCGGGAGGCCCGCCGCCGGTTTGACCAGGATGCGATCCGCGCGAAAGTTCGACGGAATGGCCGCGGCGACGGGCGGCTGGGCGCAGTTGAATGTCGAAACGAAGCCCGTGAACACCAGCCAAGTTACGATCGCGGCGCGGCGGAACCGCGATTGACTCGTGCGGACCTTCCGCGTTTTCCCTGCCTCAATCGGCTTCGACGTGGCGGCACGGTTCATAAACCAAACAGCCTTTCTGGTATTCCGTTCGCTCAACTTCAAGCGGACCCAAAAGCCAGCGCATTCTGCATAACAAAAACTCCCAGGGTACTCTCTCCAACTGAATACCCTGGGAGCGCCGCGCTGACCCGGGAGGACCGTTCGGCCCAGGGCCAGCATCGAAGCCCGCTTCCTTGCGGGCCGGTCACGTTACTGACATTTGTGGAGCTGGATGTTGCCGCCGCCCGGCCGGCTTCCACCCAGGTCGCCACCGGCGAAGTAGCCGTTGGACAATTGGATTTGGAATATGTCGTTGCGGCCCGGCTCGCCCTTGTCACACGCCCGCACTCGCGCCGTGCCCGCTTGTCCGTCAATGGTCACGTTGTAGTCAATGATGCGGCAATCCGCGTCATTCGGATCGACGGCGTAGCCCGTCACGGCCGTGGCCTTGACGTGCATGCCGTTGCTGTGGTCGATGTAGTTCAAGTGGCCCCAGAAGGCGCCATTCTTAAAGCCGCCTCCCACGCCGAAGTTCGCCTTGGCGCCAGACGGCGTGCCCGTGATCCACCCGCCGCCGGTCAGGAAATCACCGCATTCCGACGGCGGTGTTGGCGGCGGCGAAGTCTGTGCGGAACCGCACGTGACGCCGGCGAACGCCGAGCTGACCACGAGGTCGGCTCCCTCGCAAAGCTGGATGTGCAGGGCGTTGACCGTGATGTCCGCCGTGGTCGCGGTCTGCGCGGCGATCTGCTCGTTGATGACGATGCGGTTGCCATTGCCGAAGTCGAAGGTCTGGTTGGGCTGCCCGCTCACAACCACGGCCTGGCCGTTGACCATCAGGCCGGCAATTTCCGAACTGCCGCCGAGCATTGGCCCGGTGTCGCAGCAGGACGCCATCGCCCGCGCCATCACGAAGTCGGCCGTGACGACATTGCCGCCGATGAGCACGGTCATGCAGGTGTTGACACCAGCCTCGCCGACCGAGGCCTCGGAGAAGGTGGCGTTGTTCTGGCCGATGGTTGCGGCGTGAGCTGCCTCAGCCGCGACCATGCCTTGGAGATTGGCACTCAGCAGCGAAGTTTCGCGAGCGCCACATGTGCCGTCCAGATAGCCCGTGTCCGAAACCGAAACTCCGACGCCCACGACCGCACCCGAGACGACGACCGCGCGACCGCGGTAGATCGTGCTCGTGCTGGTGCTGGTTCCGCTGCTGCCGCTGCCTCCCAGATTGATTCCGCCGATCGTTTGAGCATGTTGAATCCCGGTCATCCAACAGCTCAACAGGCCGGCCAACAGACTGGCCTTGGCCAGTCTCGTGAAACTGCAAGCTCTTGTTTTCATGGGGAAATTTAGATCCGCGCGCGATGATTCGACAGATAGGTGAAACCCTGCCTCGGCATGGGTGGTGGACCCCAGTGAGTGAAGAAAGGGTGCGCGGAGTCACGCGCCTTCCCGCGCAGGGATCCTCGTGTGCCCCGGCAGCGCCGGCGCCGCCAACGCCGAGCCCTCCTCTGCCGGAGCCTTTACCCGGGCGGCGGCCCGCGAGTAAACCTCCAGCGTGGCCGCGGCGGTTTTCATCCAATCGAACTGCTTCGCCCGCGCGAGGCCCGCGGTCCGCAATTGCGCGCGCAAGCCGTCGTCGGTTGCCAATCGCACGAGCTGCCGCGTCAGGGCGGCGACATCCTCTGGATTCACGGTGGCGGCTGCGTCGCCAACCACTTCACCGAGCGCTCCGCGCGTCGAGCACAGCACCGGGCAACCGCACGCCATCGCCTCGACCGGCGGCAGGCCGAACCCCTCGTAGAGTGACGGATAGACGAATGCGTCCGCCGCGCGATAGAGATCGGGCAAGTCTTCGTCCGCCACGAAGCCGAGACAGCGGATGTCTTGCGCGAACCGAGATTGCCGGATGGCGTCGTGGATGGTTTGCGCCCCGTGCCAATCACTGCCGCCAAGCGCAAGCTGCCACGGCGAACGTGTCTCCGCTTTGAACCGGTTGAACGCCTCAACCAAGCGCACATGATTTTTCGCCGGATGCTCCAGCCGCGCGACGTAGAGGAAAAACGGCTCGCGCAAATCAAATCGCTCCGCCGTGAACCGCCGTGCCTGCTCGCGTGAACCAGGGAAGAACCGCGCGTGGTCCACGCCGTTGGGAATCACCGTCACGTGGCCGCGTGGCAGCCGCAGGCAAGTCGCAATGTCATTCGCGGTGTTCTGGCTCACAGCGATGATTTCATGTTGGCGTTCCGCCAGCCGGGGTACGACCAGCCGCCCGTAAAGCATCCGCTTCCAGTCATATTTGTGTTTGACCCGAAACGGAGCGAGATCGTGAATCGTTGCCGCCAAGCCGCAGGGACGCCGCCAGACCATTCGCCGGTAACTCGGCACGTGCAGCGCGTCGAGCCCGAGTTCGGAGGCCAGACGTGGCAGTTCGGTCTGGTGCCAGAGAATGTTTCGCACCGGCGGCCGCAACCGTTCGGACGCACGCACCAGCCGCGTATTCGCTTCCGCGAATTCAAACAGCGGCAGATCCTCCTCCAGGACGAACAGGATGAATTCGTGCTGACCGCCAAGCTGCAGGAAGGCGCGAATCAAGCCGAACACATATTGCGCGATGCCGGTTTGCCCGCGCTGGATTACCGAGGTGGAGAGGCCGATCCTCATGGCGCGCCTTCAAATTGGTGACCGTGAGCAACGCGCCCATTCGGCGGGCGGGCGTTACAAGCCGCTACGGTTTCACGCAGCTTGGCCACCGTCATTGCTCCCAACGCCAACCGCTTTGCGACTGCCTGCCGCATGCGGACAGGCGATTTCCGGTCGTTGATGGTTTTTGTCGCGTTCGGAAGTCGGGTCCGGGTCCGAACACGCGCGACTTCATCGCCAAGCAAAGTGTTCTCAAGTCCCGCAAGTCGGACAACTTTTCGCAAATGCTCAGGCGCCTCGGTGAAACGCACAACCGCGCCCTTTCGCCGTGCATAACGCTTGAGACGCGCCATGAGCAAAATGCCCGCACTGTCGATAAATCGTACATCGGCGAGATCGATGTCCCACTGCTTGCGCCATGAACTGCACGATTTGATCTGCCCGTGCGTGACTCTCCAGACTTCCCCAGCATTGGCCGCGGTGATGGCGCCCCGCCAGAAGAGCGGCCTCGACGCGCCATAAACCGCCACCGGCGAGAGTTCCACCGGCGACTCCTGCTCGCGCTCCCGTTGCTGAATCAACCTCTGGGCCTCGGCGGCATCGGGCGCTGTCAGGAAAACATCATCCAAACGCATCAGCTTCAATGCGCGACGAACCGCCACGCTTGGATCGAGCAGCACGAGGAATCGGCCAGACGCCCGCAGTCTCTTGTGCAAACGCACCAGCAGGCCCACACCGGTGCTGTCGATGAAATCCACATTCGCCATCTCCAGCAGAGCATGCCGATCGTCGCTCGCGATTTTTTCCCAAAGCGCGGAGTCACGCCGCACCGCGTCCGCATCCAACCGGACGGGGACTTCAACGCGTTGCCAGGTTGGCTCCACGAGAACCGCTCTGGCGACCCCTAAATCGGATTGCCCATGAACTGGCGAAAAGGCGGCTCTCGACAGCGCCAGTCTGCTTCGCAGTTGAAGTTGATGGTGGCAGATGCGCCCCCGTAGCTGCATCCGCCACCATTGCGCGGCCATGGCCGCGCCGAATTGCCACAGGTCAGCCGCGTACCGGCGAAAGAGACGGCGAGGTTCCTGGAGCAGCCGGTAAATCCATTCCAGTCCGCCGCGTTGCATCCAGACCGGCGCCCGCTTCATGTGCCCCGCGAGAAAGTCGATCGTCGCGCCAATCCCCATGCAGACTGGCACGCCCAGCGAACGGTAATGCATCGCCATCCACTTCTCCGCCTTGGGGCAACCGAATGCGACGAACAGCAGGTCCGGTTTTGCCGCGCGGATCCGCCGGCTGATCTCCTCGTGGTCCATATCGAGCATCGGGCCGAACGGCGGTGAGTACCAACCAGCAACATCAATCCCGGGGTGCTTGTCTTGAAGTCTTTGCACGGCTTGAGCAGCAACCTCGGACGCGCCTCCCAGGAAGAAGAGACGGTGGTGTTCACGCGCGGCCCGTTCAATCAACAAGGGGACCAGGTCCGATCCGGCGACACGTTCTGGCAAAGGATTGCCGAGCAACCGTGACACCCACACAAGCGGCGTGCCGTCGCACAACACCAGATCCGACTCGAGCAGAATCCGATGCAGTTCCGCGTCGCGCCTGGCCTGCACGAGGAAATCGACATTGGCGGTGACGACATAATGCGGCCGGCGCGATGCGACCATGTCCTCGATCCGTTGAAGCGCTTCGAGGACGCTCACCGGATCAAAGTCCACGCCGAGCATGGTGATAGAAGGTGGCGGCAGAATCGAAGGTGCTACCGACGCTTTGCTGTCGTCGGAATCGATCTGAGAACGGTCGAGGAGCAACTCCATTCCCGTCCATTGTTGGTCCACCAACATACAGAGCAAATCACACCATCCCGCGGCGCAGCGAAATGGGGATTGCACCTGCCCCCGGATGGGGTGAACCGCCCCTCCGTTCACGGATTGGGGTGTTCACCCACTTACAACAGCCGAGTGGAACCGCGTATGGTGCGGCGAAAGTGACAGGAGTGGCCAGATATGAATTCGGAACTGATTGACGATGCCTATCCTCTCTCGCCGATGCAGCAAGGGATGCTGTTTCACAGCCTCTCCTCCCGCGAGCCGGGCGTGGACATCGAGCAAATCCTCTGCACGCTCCACGAGGAAATCAACGTGCCCGCGTCCGAGCGCGCGTGGCAACGCGTCGTCGAGCGACACGACATTTTGCGGACAAGTTTCCGCTGGGAAGGACTCGATGCGCCCTTGCAAAAAGTCCATCCGGGTGTCCGCGTTCCCTTCGAGACCAAGGATTGGCGCGGGTTGCCGGAGCAGGAGTGGCGGAATCGCCTTGAGGATTTTCTCGCTGCGGATCGCCGGCGCGGTTTTGACTTGGCCGTTGCTCCGCTGATGCGGCTGGTGCTCATCCGCACGGGAGAAGCGGAACATCAACTCGTCTGGACCTTCCACCACTTGCT